>NZ_LLZH01000097.1:150294-255796 GCF_001509495.1 Actinoplanes awajinensis subsp. mycoplanecinus
CTTGGTGTAGTCGAACTTCTCGACCGCGCGGATCAGGCCGAGGTTGCCCTCCTGGATCAGGTCGAGGAAGGCCATGCCGCGACCGGTGTACCGCTTCGCCAGCGAGACCACCAGCCGCAGGTTCGCCTCGAGCAGGTGGTTCTTCGCCCGCTCGCCGTCCCTGTTGATCCACTTGAGGTCGCGCTCGAAGTTGCGCTCGAGCGCCTCCTCGCCCTCCTCGGCGGCGCGCAGCCGCTCGGCGGAGTAGAGGCCGGCCTCGATCCGCTTGGCGAGCTCGACCTCCTGCTCCGCGTTGAGCAGCGGAACCTTGCCGATCTGCTTGAGGTAGGCGCGGACCGAGTCGGCCGACGCGGTCAGCTCGGCGTCGCGGCGGGCCTGCTTGAGGGCCTCGGACTCCTCGTCGTCCCACTCGAAGTCGCCCTCGGTGGCGGAGCTCGCGGCGTCGGTCGCGGCGGCCACGACCAGAGCCGGCGCCTCCTCGACGACGACGTCCTCGATCCCGGCGGCGAGTTCCTCGGGGTCGATCTCTTCGCCCTCGGGACCCTCACCGGGCTTGGCGGCCTTGGCCGGACCGGCCTTGCCGGCAACCGCCTTCTTGGCGGGCACCGCGGCCTTGCGCACCGGCGCGGCGGCCTTCTTGGCGAGCGCGGAACCGTCGCCGGCCGGGCCGGGCTGCTTCGGCGCCGGCGTCGTCTTCTTGACCGGCGCCGTCTTGGCGGTGGTCGCCCGCGAGGCCGGGGTGGTGGAGCGGGCCGCGGACACCTTGCGGCGGGTGCTGGCCGAGCCGTCGACGACGACGGTGATGCCGGCGTCCACCAGGCCGCGCAGGATCTTCTTGGCCTGTGCCGGGTTCACCGAGGCGGACTCGAGCGTATGCGCTACCTGGGCCGAAGTGAGCTGCCCGCCCGCACCCTGAGCATGGGTGATCAACGCCTCGGTGAGAGAGCGAACGTCGGCACCGTTCTGGTGGGCTGCTTCTGTCACGAATGACCTTCCGGAGGCGATGAGGTTGGGCACGGCCATGTTCCAGCGCAGCACGCGGGGGCGAGTCTCGCCGGAGTCGATTTGGGCGCCCCCGGGTCACGGAGCATCCCGCAGCGAGCGTCCGTGAAGCGTGGGCAGGGGTGAATTGTAGCGCCGTCCACCGAGATCCTCCCCCCGCAGCACGCCGCCGGGGGCCGACGACCTCGTCAGAGACGCTCCGGGCGAGAATCGTATCGGCGGAAAGGACCGATACGTGAGCGAGATTCCTCCGGGCCCGGTGCCCGGCGAGTTGCTGGAGATCGCCGTTCGAGTGGCGCGGGAGGCGGCGGCCACCGCGCGCCGGATGCGCGACGAGGCGATCGGGGACGTGCAGACCAAGAGTACCGACACCGACGTGGTGACGGCAGCCGACAAGGCGGTGGAGCGTCAGGTCGTCGACGCGCTGCGGGCAGTCCGGCCGGACGACGGGGTGCTGGGCGAGGAGTACGGCGACAACGCGGCCGCGGTGCCGGGCGCGGTGCGCTGGATCGTCGACCCGATCGACGGCACCGTCAACTACCTCTACGGCCTGCCGCAGTACGCGGTCTCGCTGGCCGCCGAAGTGGACGGCGAGGTGGTGGCCGGCGTGGTCCGCAACGCCGCGACCGGTGACGAGTGGACCGCGACCCGCGGCGGCGGCGCCTGGCGTGCCGGACGCCGGCTGTCCTGCTCCACCGAGACGGTGCTGGGTCAGGCGCTGATCGGCACCGGCTTCGGCTACGACCCCCGCCGGCGGGCGCACCAGGGCCAGGTCTTCGCCCAGATGATCACCCGTGTGCGGGACATCCGGCGGATGGGCGCGGCGTCTTTGGACCTCTGCCTGGCCGCGGAGGGCAGACTGGACGCGTTCTTCGAGAAGGGTCTCAACCCGTGGGATTACGCAGCCGGTGGTCTGATCGCGTCCGAGGCCGGGATGGTCGTCACCGGCCTGAACGGCGCGCCGGCCGGGCCGGAGATGGTGCTACTGGCCCCGCCGGCGCTCTTCGAGGCGCTGCACGAGCTGCTGACCGAGCTGGACGCGTCCGGCGGGCCGTAGGGCCGGGCGGCTCAGTCGTCCTCGGGCTTCTTGGTGATCGGCTTGACGCAGGCGCCGGCCGGCAGGTCCGGCTCGCCGATCTCGACGAGCGACTGGTTCACCTCGGTGGTCGTCGCGAGCTGCTGGAATTGGCTGCCGATCACGATTTCGACGACCGCACCCTTACGCTTGGCGTTGTACTCCATCTCGGCCTGGGCCAGGAAGTACGCCTGCACCAGCTGCGCCTTGCCGACGGCGTCCGGGCCGAAGCGGATCTCCGCGACGCCTTTGAACTTGGTCTTGCTCTTACCGGGGGTCTGAATGGTGAAGCGACGGTTCTTGAATTCGTTGGAGACACCGTCCGCCAGGCCGGCCCGGTTGGTGCCGTTGAGGACCTTGAGGGTGACCTCTGCGGGGTCGTCCGGGAGCTGCATGTCCGCGAGCGGGGCGCCGTCCGGGCAGTTCGCGCCGTTCCCGACGTCGGCCTGCTTGTCGCGGACGAGCGCCACGATGACGAAGACGATCGCCGCCACGGCGAGCACGCCGACGACGACGAGCGCTCGGACGCGCGCAAAGCTCATGGGGTTGGCTCCAGGATCGGACGACAGGCCCCGGTGAGGTCCTCGGGCCTGTCGAGAGGTTAGCGTCTGACCGCCAGACGCGCGGAAACAGGGAATGCTTCCGGCGTGCCGACGGTGATCCTTCAGGCTGATACCCCTACTTTGATGTCGCCTCAGTCACATCGGGAACAATGTGCCGCCAGAGGGCGTACAACTTTGCCGCAGCAGCGGTAAGGTTCCGCGCTCGCCGGGCCCCGTCCTCGGTGCCCGAACGAGTGTCAGAAATCGTCTGGCGGAACCGGGAACCGAAACCAAGTCATCGGCGTTACTAACGCCAAGTGACACATCGATACAGGAGAGTGAAAACCGATGGCCACCGACTACGACGCCCCGCGTCGCGATGAGGTCGACCTCGGCGAGGACAGCCTCGAGGAGCTGAAGTCCCGTCGTGCTGACTCGCAGTCCGGTTCGGTGGACGTCGACGAGGTCGAGGTGGCGGAGAGCTTCGAGCTGCCCGGCGCCGACCTCGCCGACGAGGAGCTGACCGTCAAGGTCCTGCCGATGCAGACCGACGAGTTCCGCTGCTCCCGCTGTTTCCTCGTGCACCACCGCAGCCAGCTGGCGACCGAGCGGAACGGGGAACTGATCTGCCGCGAGTGCGCCTGATCGGCGTGCTCGCGCGCAGAGCGCTGACACCCGGCGAGGGTCGCCGGGCCTCACCCGAGGATTGACAACGGGTTTGACCCCGAGGCGGAACCGGGCACTGTACCGGCGAAGACGACGGGAAGGACGACGATGACTCAACCGGAGCGCGCCACCGAATCCGAGGCCACCGGCCCCGGCGCCGACGCGTCCGCGATCGGCGCCGACCCGCTGGAGACCCCGGCCGAGGCTCGTGCCGACGAGGAGCTGGGCCGCACTGTCGCGGCCCTGACCGCCGACGACCTGGAACCGGCCGGCCGTCGGCGTCTGCTCGGCCGCCTGGTGGGTGACGTGCGCCGTCGCGGCGTGGGCCAGATGTTCAAGCCCAGGGCCGCGCTGCGCTGGATGGCCGACGTGGTCGCCGACGTGGCGCCGCACATCCCGGTGCGCAGCCGGGAGACGCTGCTCCGGCACTTCCCGGACATGGACGACGACGCCCTCGCGGACCGCCTGATCCGCAACGCCGCCCGGGCGACGGCCGGCGTGGGCGCGGCCGGCGGCGGGGTCGCCGCCGTCGAATGGGTCGCGGCGCCCGCCCTGCTCACCGCGCCGGTGCTGCTCGCCGCAGAGACCATCGCGGTGGTCGCGGTCGAGATGAAGCTGATCGGCGAGCTGCACGAGGTGTACGGCGACCCGGTCACCGGCAACGGCAGCGAACGCGCGCTCGCCCTGGTCCAGGCGTGGGCCGGCCAGCGAGGCATCAACCCGCTGATCCCCGGCACCGGGGTGGCCGGCGTGCTGGGCACCGCCGCGCGCGGCGAGCTGCAGAAGTCCCTGCTGCGCCGCTTCGGGCGCAACCTCACCTCGATGGGCCCGATGCTGACCGGCGCCGCGGTCGCCGGTTACCTGAACCGGCGGGCCACCCGCGCGGTCGGCGAGAAGGTCCGCGACGACCTGCGCAAGCGCGCCCTCAAGAGTCCTGGCCGGCGCGCTCTCGGCGGCTGAGCGCGACGAGCGTGGTGGCCAGCTCGACCGGCCGCCGGGTGCTGATCACCCAGAACGGCGTCGGGTCGGCCGGGTCGTCCAGCAGCACCTGCACGGCGGTGCCGATCCACGGGCGCTGGATCACGAACGCGTACGGATGTGCGCCGACGCCCAGCGCCTCCCGCTTGCCGGCCGCGTCCAGCGCCACCACGTCGGTGATCACGCCGAGCGGCAGCCGCGCGTCGTCGACCCGGAACTCGCCGTCGCGCACCTCGACGCGCAGCCGGCCCAGCGGCACCAGCAGCAGCACCGAGAGCGGGAGCAGCACCGCGTACGGCAGCCAGCCGGACATGCCGGGGACGCCGAGGGACAGCTCGGTGGCGATGATGGCGCCGACCAGCAGGCCGGCGGGCCACGCCCACCACGGCAGACCGAGGCGCTCCTGATGGCTCTCCGCGATGCGGGCCGGGGTCTGGGGTGTCACCCTCGAAGGGTACGGCGCGCCTCCGTGGCGGGGCGCGGCAGGATGGCAGGGTAGGCACCGCCCGAAGCCGTACCGACGTGAAGGAACGCGCACCGTGACCGACGTAGTCATCCAGGTCCGACGGATCGAGAAGGACCTGCCCCTGCCGGCCTACGCCCACCCGGGTGACGCCGGCGCGGACCTGGTGGCGGCCGAGGACGTGGAGATCGCCCCGGGCGACCGGGTGAAGGTCCGCACCGGTCTCGCGGTCGCCATTCCGGACGGCTTCGTCGGTCTGGTCCACCCGCGTTCCGGACTGGCCGCGCGCCTCGGGGTGACGGTGCTCAACGCGCCCGGTACGGTCGACGCCGGTTACCGTGGCGAGATCCTCGTCAACCTGATCAATCATGATCGGGCACAGTCCGTGAAGATCTCCCGTGGCGACCGGATCGCGCAACTCCTCGTCCAGCGGGTGGAGCGGGCGGTGTTCCACGAGGTGGACACGCTCGACGACACGTCGCGGGGCGCGGGCGGGCACGGTTCGACCGGTGGCCACCAGGCCCTCTGAGCATCGAAAGGCTGGCAGTGATGTTCTCCCGTAAGCGCGAGGGCGCCAAGCACGTACGCGCGGCCGACGCGCCGCCCTCGAAGGCACTCGCCAAGAGTCTGGCGGCCGATGGGGGGGCTCCCGCGCCCGAGTTCGGCCCGTGGGACGCCAAGCACGCCCCCGACGACGTGCAGCGCCTCGACCTGGGCAGCCTGCAGATCCCGGCGATCGAGGGCGTCGAGGTGCGGGTGCAGGCCAATCCGGACGGAGCGGTCGAGCAGATCGTCCTGGTGGACGGCGAGAGTGCCCTGCAGATCGGGGTGTTCGCGGCGCCGAAGACCGAGGGCATCTGGGGCGAGGTGCGCGAGGAGATCGCCACCGCGATGACCGCCGACGGCGTCGACGCCCGTGAGGTGGACGGCCGGTACGGCATCGAGCTGATCGCCCGGGTCAACACCCCGGACGGCCCGGCCGACGTGCGGTTCGTCGGGGTGGACGGCCCGCGCTGGATGGTCCGGGCGCTGTTCCAGGGCGCCGCGGCCGCCGACCGGTCCAAGGAGGGTGTGCTCGGCGAGGCGCTCGAGGGCATGGTCGTGGTCCGCGACGAGGAGCCGCGTCCGGTTCGTGAGCCGCTGCCGCTGCGCCTGCCCGCCGAGATGGCCGAGCAGAACGCCGAGCAGAACCCCGCGCAGCAGGTTTGATCGCCGATCGGCGTACGGTGGGATCAAGGGTGTCGTCTAGAGAGGTGGCATCGGTGCCATGACCACCGAAGAGCGCACCGGCCTGCGCCGGTTCCTGGACCGGTTGACCGCGACCGATTCCGAGCTGGACGCGCAGGAGTTGCAACGAGACGTGGCGAAGTGCGGGGCCAAGCCGGCTGGCGAGTGCCAGCGCGGTCAGGTCGTTTCGGTGTCCGGGCGACTGCGCACCGTGGCGTACACTCCTCGCACCAACCTGCCCACCCTGGAGGCCGACCTCTGGGACGGCAGCGACGTGGTGACGCTGGTCTTCCTGGGCCGCCGGTCGATCGCCGGCATCGAGCCCGGCCGGCAGCTCACCGCGCGCGGCCGGATCGCGATCCGGGACGACCGCAAGGTCATCTACAACCCGTACTACGAGTTGGAGGCGCCCCGGTGACATCCGGCAGCGAGCCGCGTCACGCCGCACACGAGACCGTGGGGGAGCGGGTCGCCGAGGACATCGTCGAGGAGCTCGACCTGCACCCGGTGCCGGACGGCAAGGCCGATGACGACGAGGCGCTCCCGCCGCTGAGCGAGCAGATCGCCGAGCAGCTCGGCGGCGTGCGCGGGCTAATCGAGTCGAGCGTCCCGGTGCTCGCGTTCGTGGTGCTCAACGTGGTGTTCGGCGACTCGGTGCTGGGCCTGGAGAAGCGCACCGCGCTGCTCTGGGCGATCATCGGCTCGGTCGGCTCGGCGCTGATCATCGGCGGGGTCCGGCTGGCGCGCCGCCAGCCGGTCCGGCACGCGGTGAACGGGTTGTTCGGCATCGCCATCGGTGCGTACTTCGCCTGGAAGAGCGGCGACGCGAAGAACTTCTTCCTGCCCGGCATCCTGCTCACCTTCGGGCAGGCCGGGGTGCTGCTGATCTCGGTGTTCGTCCGCAAGCCGCTGATCGGGTACGCCTGGGGCATCATGGCCAACAAGGGCCGGCAGGACTGGTTCGGCAACTCCCGGCTGTTCCGCGCCTTCCAGTGGCTCACCGTGCTCTGGGTGGCGTCGCTGGTGGTCCGGGCCGGCATCCAGTTCTACCTCTGGTCGATCGACGACGCGAACGCGCTGGGCATCGCCCGGATCCTGATCAGCTGGCCGATCTACGCCGGTACGTTCGCGCTCACCGCCTGGGTGATCCACCGGATCACCACGGAGCAGCAGAAGGCCGAGGAACCGGTCGCCTAGGCGGCGGTGTGTCCCAGCACCACGGCGCGGATCTGGTCCTCCACCTCGGCGGTGCACACGAAGATCAGCTCGTCGCCGGCTTCCAGCGTGTCGTCCGGCGTCGGCACCACGACCCGCTTGCCGCGCAGGATGGCGACGAGCGCGGCGTCCCGCGGCATCGGCACCGCCCGGATCGGCTTGCCCTCGTAGGGCGCGTTCTTCGGCAGGGTGATCTCCACGAGGTTGGCCTCACCCTGCCGGAAGGTCATCAGCCGGACCAGGTCGCCGACCGTCACCGCCTCCTCGACCAGCGCGGCCATCAGGCGCGGCTTGCTGACCGCGACGTCGACGCCCCACTGCTCGGTGAAGAGCCACTCGTTCTCGGCCCGGTTCACCCGGGCCACCACCCGGCCGACCGCGAACTCGGTCTTGGCCAGCAGCGACATCACCAGGTTGGCCTTGTCGTCGCCGGTCGCCGCGACCACCACGTCGCAGGACGCGACGTCGGCCTCCTCCAGGCTGCTGACCTCGCAGGCGTCGGCGAGCACCCACTGCGCCTGCGGCACCCGCTCCGGGCAGAGCTGACGCGGCTGCTTCTCGATCAGCATCACCTCGTGACCGTTGCCGATCAGTTCCTGAGCGATGGACCGGCCCACGTTGCCGGCTCCCGCGATCGCGATGCGCATGTCAGTGCCCCTCGTAGCCGGCGCGCCCGGCGATGTCCAGAACCCGGTTCACGGTCTCGTCGGTGACCAGCATGAAGACCTGGTCGCCGTCCTGCAGCACACCGGAGGGCTGGGCGAGCGAGCCCACCCCGAAGCGCACCAGGTACGCCACCCGGGCCCCGGTCGCCTCCTCGAGGTTCTTCACCGTCCGTCCGACCCAGTCCCGGTGCACCGGCGCCTCGACGATGCTGACCACACTCGTCGGGTCGCGGAACACCTCGTTGCGGTCCTCGGGCACCAGGTGCCGGAACATCCGGTCGGCCGCCCAGCGGATCGTCGCCACGGTGGGGATGCCGAGGCGTTCGTACACCTGGGCTCTTTTTGCGTCGTAGATTCTGGCCACGACGCGGGAGACGCCGAACGTCTCGCGGGCCAGCCGGGCCGAGATGATGTTGGAGTTGTCGCCGCTGGAGACGGCCGCGAAGGCGTCGGCGCGTTCGATGCCGGCGGCCCGCAGCACGTCGCGGTCGAAGCCGATGCCGGTCACCGTGACGCCGCCGAAGTCCGTGCTCAGCCGCCGGAACGCCTCGGCGTTCTGGTCGATCACGGCGACCTGATGGCCGCGCGTGTCGAGGCTGTGCGCCAGGGTGGAGCCGAGCCGGCCACACCCCATGATCACCACGTGCACGGCTGTGCCCTTCCGCTTCGCCGACCGTCCCGGAATGAGCCTCCCATGCCCCACTGGCGCATGGTGTCCGGGGCGGGCTACGCCGGATCGGGTCCAGCCGTACCCTTGGCACTCGTGGCCAGTACCACTTCCCTAGCCAAGCGGCTGCTCCTCGGCCGGCCTTTCCGCTCGGACAAGCTTCAGCACACGCTGTTGCCCAAGCGGATCGCTCTGCCGGTGTTCGCCAGCGACGCACTCTCCAGCGTGGCGTACGCGCCCGACGAGATCCTGTTGACCCTCTCCATCGCGGGGGCAGCCGCCTTCGCGATCTCTCCTTGGGTGACGCTCGCGGTCGCGGTGGTGATGGTGACCGTGGTCGCCAGCTATCGGCAGAACGTGCACGCCTACCCGTCCGGCGGCGGCGACTACGAGGTGGCCACGGTCAACCTCGGTCCGCGTGCCGGGCTCAGCGTGGCCAGCGCGCTGCTGGTGGACTACATCCTGACCGTCGCGGTGTCGGTCTCGTCCGGGGTGAACAACCTCGGTTCGGTCGTTCCCTGGGTGGGTGACAACAAGGTCGGCGTCGCGATCGCGGCGGTCGCCGTGCTCACCGCGCTCAACCTGCGCGGGCTGCGGGAGGCGGGGGTGGCGTTCGCCGTCCCGACGTACCTTTTCATCCTGGTCATCCTCGGGATGATCGCGACCGGCCTGTTCCGCATCTTCGTCCTCGGCGAGGACCTGCGCGCGCCCAGCGCCGGACTGACCATCACCGCCGAGGAGCACCACCTCACCAGCTTCGGCTTCGTCTTCCTGCTGCTGCGGACGTTCTCGTCGGGCTGCGCGGCGCTCACCGGCGTGGAGGCGATCTCCAACGGGGTGCCCGCGTTCAAGCCGCCGAAGAGCAAGAACGCCGCGACCACGCTGATGCTGCTGGGCGGCCTGGCGATCGTGATGCTCGCCGGGATCGTGCTGCTGGCCCGGATGACCCACCTGCAGTACGTCGAGGACCCCGGCACCCAGATCGTCGCGAACGCCGGGTTCTACGAGCAGAAGACGGTCACCGCGCAGCTCGCGCAGACCGTGTTCGGCGACGGGTCGTTCATGTTCCTGCTGACCGGCGGGATCACCGCGCTGATCCTGTTCCTGGCCGCGAACACCGCGTTCAACGGCTTCCCGGTGCTCGGCTCGATCCTGGCGCAGGACCGGTACCTGCCCCGGCAGTTCCACACCCGCGGGGACCGGCTGGCGTTCAGCAACGGCATCGTCTTCCTGGCCGGCGCCGCGATCGTGCTGATCATCGCGTTCCAGGCGGAGACCACCCGGCTGATCCAGCTCTACATCGTGGGCGTGTTCGTGTCGTTCACGCTGTCCCAGGGCGGCATGATCCGGCACTGGAACCGGCTGTTGAAGATCCAACGGGACCCCGAACGCCGGCGCCGGATGATCCGCTCCCGGGCGATCAACACGTTCGGCATGGGTCTGACCGGCGCGGTGCTGATCGTCGTACTGATAACGAAGTTCCTCCTCGGCGCGTGGATCGCCATCGCCGCGATGATCGTCTTCTACGCGCTCATGCTGGCCATCCACAAGCACTACACGCGGGTGGCCGAGGAGCTGCAGCCCACCGAGGAACGGCCGGTGCTGCCGTCCCGGAACCACGCGGTGATCCTGGTCAGCAAGGTGCACCAGCCGACCCTGCGCGCCGTGGCCTACGCACAGGCGACCCGGCCGGACACGATCACCGCGGTCACCGTGAACGTCGACGACAAGGACACCCGCAACATCCAGGCCGAGTGGGAGCGCCGCGAGCTGTCGGTCTCGCTGACCGTGGTGGACTCGCCGTACCGGGAGATCACCAAGCCGATCATCGACTTCGTGAAGGGGGTGCGCCGCGCCTCGCCGCGCGACGTGGTCACCGTCTTCGTACCGGAGTACGTGGTCGGCCGCTGGTGGGAGAATCTGCTGCACAACCAGAGCGCGCTGCGGATCAAGGGCCGGCTGCTCTTCGAACCGGGTGTGATGGTCACCAGCGTGCCCTGGCAGCTGCGTTCCAGCCAGGACCGGGACCTGGAACGGCTGGACCGCGGACTCAGCCGGGCACCGGCCCGCGGCCCGCGCTTCCACCCCGAACCGACACCTCCCGACGACCACGACCAGATCGGTGCTGACCAGAAGTGACCACTCCGGATGAAGACCTGGTCGAGGGCGACCGGATCGAACTGACCGTCGGCGCGCCCGCGCACGGCGGGCACTGCGTGGCCCGGTTCGGCGGCCCGGGCGGCCGGGTGATCTTCGTCCGGCACGCGCTGCCCGGCGAACGGGTCACCGCGGAGATCACCGAACGGCACCGCGGCTACCTGCGCGCGGACGCCGTGGAGATCCACGAGGCCTCGCCGGACCGGGTCGAGGCGCCCTGCCGGTTCGCCCACCCGGGTGGTTGCGGCGGCTGCGACCTGCAGCACGTCTCGGCCGACGCCCAACTCCGGTGGAAGACGCAGGTGGTCCGGGAACAACTCGGCCGGATGGCCGGGCTGACGCCCGAGGACCAGGACAAGATTTTCGTACGGGTGGAGCCGCTCGGTTCCCCGCTGGGCTGGCGTACCCGGGTCCGGTACGCGGTGGACGCCGCCGACCGTCCCGGCCTGCTCCAGCACCGCTCGCACCAGGTGGTGCCGGTCGACCGCTGCCTGATCGCCCACCCGGCGATCCAGCAGCTCGACCTGCTCGAGCGGTCCTGGCCGGCGACCAACGCCCTGCACGTGATCGCGTCCACCTCGGTCCCGGACCAGGTGGTCGTCCTGGAACGCCCGGCCGGGTCGTCGAGCTCTTCCGGCTCTTCGGGCTCTTCCGGTCCCTCGGGCTCTTCGGGCTCTTCCGGTCCCTCGGGCTCTTCGGGCTCTTCGGGCTCCTCGGGCTCCTCGGGCTCCTCGGGCTCCTCGGGTGATGATCCGACCGAGGCGCCGGGCGGTGCCGGGCTGGTCCGGATCAGCGGGCCGGAGCGGGTCACCGAGACCGTCGGGGACCGGTCCTGGGAGATCGCGCCGGAAGGGTTCTGGCAGGTGCACCCGGAGGCCGCCGCGACACTGACGGCCGCGGTGCTGGCGATGCTGCGCCCGGCCGAGGGCGAGACCGCCTGGGACCTGTACGGCGGCGCGGGCCTGTTCGCCGCCGCGGTCGCGGAACGGACCGGCGCCCGTACCGTCGTGGTCGAATCGTCGCCGCTCGGCGTCACCGCGGCCCGGGCGAACCTGAGCGACCTGCCGCAGGTCGAAGTGATCTCGGCCAAGGTGGAGACCGCCCTGGCCCGGCGCCGGCTCACCGGCCCGGTCGACCTGATCGTGCTCGACCCGCCCCGAGCCGGAGCCGGCGCCGCCGTGGTCCGCGGCATCGTGGCGGCGAGCCCCCGCGCGGTCGTCTACGTGGCCTGCGACCCGGCCGCCCTGGCCCGGGACGTGAAGACGTTCCGCTCACTCGGCTGGGAGCTGACAGAGCTGCGCGCCTTCGACTGCTTCCCGATGACCCAGCACATCGAGAGCGTCGCGCTGCTGCTGCCGCCGGCCTGAGACTTCTCCACAGTCCGGGGCTGTCCACAGCCCGCCCACCCAAGCCCACCCAATCCCGCCACACTGTCCGAGGGGGCTCCCCCTGGGAGGGTGGGCCGGTGGGTGGTCTGCTTCTTGGTCAGCGAGGTGCTACTGCCCGGCCGGTCGCGGTGGCTTCTCGGGTTCGCCTCTTGGTCGCGGTGGTCTCTCAGCCCGCCGCTCGGTCGCGGTGGTCGCTGGTGGTCGTTGTTGGGGGCCGGGATGTCCAGCCGCTCGGTGTTGTTGTAACGGTCAGCGTGGGTGATCGATGTCGTTGGGGCGGTGGAAGTCCGCGCTCGGCGTCGGTGGGGCGGTGGAAGTCCGCGCTCGGCGTCGGTGGGGCGGTGACAGTCCGCGCTCGGCGCCGAAGGGGCGGCAGGGGTCCGCGCTCGGCGCTGAAGGGGCGGCAGCCGTCCGCGGTGGGTCGGGTTCGGGGCGGTAGCGGTCCGCGGTCGGGTTGTGCGTGCGGCTATCGCCCCCAGGTGGGCGGCGAGCGCACGCAATCCGGCAACGCGGACTCGCACCGCCCTAACGCGGACTCGCACCGCCCTACCCAGCAGCCACAGACACATCCGAGCGGGCATGTACACCCCCACCCCGCCCACACAGGTGATCGAGGGGCGACCAGCCGACGATCAATGTGCTCGACGCTCCCAGGCAGACACCGTGCTCACCCCCGGCCGGGATCGGCTAAATCCCGCCCGCGAGCGCACGGCCGTGCACTCGCCGGCAACCTGCCACCCGCGCCACCGCCCCGACCGGGATGCCCTCGCGGGCCAAACGGTTCCGGCCGTCCCGTCAAGATCAACTTAAGCTGAGGGGCATTCGGGGAGATCGGGCTGGTCCTGGTGGTCGCTATTAGGTCCGTTTAACGGCCGCCAGCACCAGCTCAGGCAACCGGGGCTGTCGGGGCCGTTGTGACAGCCCTCAGGGCCAGCCGGGCGGCTCAGGGGAGCAGGGCCTGGTGCTCCTGCCTGAACAACCATGGGTGCTCGGTGGGCCGACCTGGAGATGTCACGCCGGTTCGGCGGCGGGTGGCGGTCCGGGGTGGCGCGGTGTCGCGCGGCCTCACGGGCGGGACTCGGCTCGTAGCCTGCGGACGTGCGCTCGGTATCCGTACCAAATGGGGGTTTATCTTGCGGTCAGTGTCGTGCGGTGTGCGGAGGCGACGCTCATCAGGTGGTCCAGGGCGTCCCGGGTGCGGATCAGGTCGTCGATGTGGGCCGACAGCCGGTCGCGTTCCTCGCTCATCCGGTCCATCGCGGCGTCCGAGTTCTCCAGGCTCGGCGTGTCCACGCAGGGCAGCAGTTCGGCGATGGTCCGGCTGGACAGCCCGGCCGTGTACAGCCGCTGGATGAAGGTGACCCGCTCCACCTCCTGCTCGGTGTAGTGCCGCTGCCCGCTGGGGCTGCGCACGCTGACGAGCAGGCCCTGCTCCTCGTAGTACCGGACCGAGCGGACGCTGACCCCGGCCCGGGCCGCGAGATCTCCGATGCGCACGTCGCCTCCTGGGTGTGACCTGGCACGCAAACCTTGCCTCTGACGTCAATGTCAGGTCTTAGCGTAGCCCCCTGATCCGAGGGACCTACGGAGGACCTGTGATGACCGAACTGTTCAGCGGTTTCCAACTCGGCGGCCTGAGCCTGCCGAACCGCCTGGTGATGGCGCCGATGACCCGGGTACGCGCGGCAGCCGGCGGCCTGGCCACCCCCTCGATGGCCGGCTATTACGCGCAGCGGGCCACGGCCGGGCTGATCGTCAGCGAAGGGGTGCAGCCGAGCCTGATCGGGCAGTCCAACCCGGGCACCCCGGGGCTGCACACCGACGAGCAGGTCGCCTCGTGGCGGCCGGTGACGGCGGCGGTGCACACCAACGGCGGGCGGATCTTCGCGCAGCTGATGCACGGCGGCCGGGTGTCACATCCGGACACCACCGGGCACCAGCCGGTCGGGCCGTCGGCGGTCGCCGCGGTCGGGGACGTGTTCACGCCGACCGGGCCGCAGCCCGCGCCGGTGCCCCGCGCGCTGGCCCTGCCGGAGATCGCCGAACACGCGCTCTCCTATGCCGGCGCCGGCCGCCGGGCGATCGAGGCCGGGTTCGACGGGGTCGAGCTGCACGGGGCGAACGGGTACCTGATCTCGCAGTTCCTGTCGTCGAACGCGAACCTGCGCACCGACGGGTACGGCGGGTCGGTGACCGGGCGGATCCGGTTCGCCGTGGAGGCGGTCGAGGCCACCGTGGATGCGGTCGGCGCCGACCGGGTCGGGATCCGGCTGTCGCCCGGCGGCGGGTTCTGGGGTGTGCGGGAGGACGACGTCCCGGCGCTGTACGCCGCGCTGCTGCCGGAGCTGGCGCGGCTGCGCATCGCGTACGTACACCTGGAAGCGACAGCGGACCGGGAGGTGCTGACCACCTTGCGCCGCATCTGGCCCGGGGTTCTGATCATGAACCCGGTGCTGCCGATGGGGCCGAAGCAGACCGGGCGGGACGAGGCCGAGGAGTGGCTGGGGCTCGGCGCTGAGCTGATCAGTTTCGGCCGGGGGTTCATCGCCAACCCTGATCTGGTGGAGCGGCTGCGGACCGGCGTCCCGCTGGCGCCGGTCGACGAGGCGACGTTCTACCAGGGCGGGGACGCGGGCTACCTCACCTACCCGGCATACCAGTACGCCGGGTAGGTGATCAGCGAGCCGGCCGTCACGGGTTGGCGCGCTCCGCGGCGGCGACGGCGTTGCGGAACAGCATGGCGACGGTGGTCGGCCCGACCCCGCCGACCCGCGGCGTGATCGCCCCGGCCACCTCGGCGCACGACTCGTCCACGTCCGGCAGCAGACGCCGGCCCTCGTAGCGGACACCCGCGCCGATCACCACGGCGCCCGGCTTGACGTGTTCCGGCTGGATGATGCCGGGCACGCCGGCCGCGGCGATCAGGATCTCGGCGCGCTGCGTGTACCGCGGCCAGTCCTTCACCCCGGTGTGCACGACGGTGACGGCGGCGTTCGCGGTCGGGCGCTTCTGCGCGAGCAGCATTGCGAGCGGACGGCCGAGCGTGGCGCCACGACCGAGAATGACCACCTCACGGCCGGAGATCTCGATGCCGTGGTGCGCCAGCAGTGCCTCGATGCCGGCCGGGGTGCAGGGCAGCGGGCCGGGCAGGCCGACCGCGAGCCGGCCCATGTTGAGCGGGTGCATCCCGTCGACGTCCTTGTCGGGGTCGAGGGTCTGCAGCGCGGCGTCATAGTCGAGGTGCGCCGGGATCGGGTACTGGATCAGCACGCCGTGCACGTTCTTGTCGTCGTTGAACCCGGCGATCACCTTGAGCAGGTCGGCCTGGCTGAGGTCGCCGCTGAGGTGCTCGTGCGGCGACTCGAAGCCCAGCTCGGCGGCCTGCTTCTGCTTGATCCGGATGTACCCGGCGCTGGCGTCGTCGTCGCCGACCAGAATGGTGGCCAGGCTGGGCCGGACGCCGCGCTCCTTGAGGCGGGCGACCCGGTCCCGGACGTCGGCCAGCACGGCCTCGGCGACCGGTGCGCCGGGCAGGAGACGGGCGCCGGTGGTTTCGGTGGTCATGTCTGTCTGCTCCTGAAGCCGGGGAGCCCAGGCGGTCGACTCCCGTGACGAGCTCCCCGATGGTTGGACCATCCTCGTGCCGCCAGTCGCTGCTTGCCTCCCAGGATGCCGGACGTGGCCGCGCGCCGGCTCAGCGGGGGTCCGCCTCCAGGAATACCCGAAATATCCGTCCAGACCGCCGCTCCGTCACTGCCGGCTGCGGCTCCAGATTCGCCATCATTCGGTACGAATACCGAGCGCCCGCCCGCAGGCTACAAGCCGAGTCCCGCCCATGAGGCCCCGCGACACCGCCCACCCCCGGACCGCAGCGCGGCTCCCCGTCCCCGGCTGGTTCTGAGGGGTGTCTCGAGGCGGTTGAGGCACCCCTGGGCGCCAGCCGGTCACCCGGCGCCGGGTCGCGGCACGGTGCCGGCCGGTCACCCGGTGGGTGGGGGTGTTTCCCGGGTGGGGGTGGGCTGGGCCGGGGTGTCGTCGTGGGGGTCGTCGTCGAAGGTGGACTCGTCGAAGGGGGACTGGCCGGCCAGGACGCGGTCGGCCTGGGCGCGGTCGATCTCGTGGGTCCACGTGCCGACCAGGACGGTCGCCACCGCGTTGCCGGCGAAGTTGGTCAGCGCGCGGGCCTCGGACATCAGCCGGTCGATGCCGACGATCATGCCGACGCCGGGTACCAGGTCGGGGCGGTGGCTCTGCAGGCCGCCGGCCAGGGTGGCCAGCCCGGCGCCGGTGACGCCGGCCGCGCCCTTGGACGCCACGATCATGAAGAGCAGCAGGCCGATCTGCTGGCCGACGGAGAGCGGCTGGTCCATGGCGTCCGCGATGAACAGCGACGCCATGGTCAGGTAGATCGCGGTGCCGTCCAGGTTGAACGAATACCCGGTGGGCACCACGATGCCGACCACCGGGCGGCTCACCCCGAGGTGACCCATCTTGGCGATCAGCCGGGGGAGTGCCGACTCGGACGACGAGGTGGACAGGATCAGCAGGAACTCCCGGGCCAGGTACCGCAGCAGCCGGAAGATCGACATCCCGGCGGCCAGCCGGAGCAGCAGCCCGAGCACCACGAACACGAAGATCGCGCAGGTGACGTAGAACCCGGCCATGATGGCGGCCAGGCTCTTCAGCGCGTCGAAACCGGTCGCGCCAACGAGGGCGGCCATCGCCCCGAACGCGCCGATCGGCGCCAGCCACATGATCATCGCGAGGATCTTGAAGACCACCCGCTGGATCAGCCCGATCGCCCGGATCACCGGCTCGCCGCGGTCGCCCAGCGACTGCACGGCGAACCCGACCAGCAGCGACACCAGCAGCGTCTGCAGCACCTGGGTGCTGGTCAGCGCGGAGACCAGGGTGTCCGGGATGATCCCGAGGACGAACGCGACGCCGCCCTCGGCCTGCTCGCTCACCTGCGCCGCGCCGGTCTTCGCGAGCTCCTCGCTGAGGTGCAGCCCAGCGCCGGGCTGCAGGATGTTGCCGACCACCAGGCCGATCGCCAGGGCCACCGTCGACATGATCAGGAAGTAGCCGAGCGCCAGCCCGCCGACCCGGCCGACCTGGGCGGCGCGCCGGATCGAGCCGACGCCGAGAACCAGGGTGCAGAAGATCACCGGGGCGATCATCATCCGGATCAGGTCGACGAACCCGGTGCCGAGCGGTTTGAGCTTCACCGCGACGTCGGGGAAGAGGAACCCGAGGGCGATGCCGAGAGCCATCGCGAGGAGCACGGCGAGGTAGAGGAAGTGGCTGCGGTCGCGGCGCTGCGGAGCTTCGGCATCGACGGACATGCTTCAGTTTCGCACAGGCATGTGATCTGCATCACCCCCATCATCCGGATCGGGGAATGTGGAGATGCTGTGGAGGACGCCACCCTGGCCGTTCGCGCCAGGTCGCGTCCGGGCGTCACCCGGATAGACTCCGACCCTATGAGCGACTCCCCCTCGACCCCGGCCGGCCTGCTGACGACCATCACCTCTCCGGGTGACCTGAAGCGACTGTCCGCGGAGCAGTTGACCCTGCTCGCGGCCGAGATTCGAGACTTCCTCGTGGCCAAGGTGTCGCGGACCGGTGGCCACCTCGGGCCGAACCTCGGCGTGGTCGAGATGACCCTCGCCATGCACCGGGTCTTCGACTCGCCGAGCGACAAGATCCTCTTTGACACCGGCCATCAGGCGTACGTCCACAAGATCGTCACCGGTCGGCAGGCCGGCTTCGACGAGCTCCGCCAGCGGGGTGGCCTCACCGGGTACCCGAGTCAGGCGGAGAGCGAGCACGACCTGATCGAGAATTCGCACGCCTCCACCGCGCTCTCCTACGCCGACGGCCTGGCCAAGGCGTTCACGCTGCGGGGAGAGGACCGGCACGTGGTCGCGGTGGTCGGCGACGGCGCGCTGACCGGCGGCATGTGCTGGGAGGCGATCAACAACATCGCCGCCACGAAGAACAAGCTGGTCATCGTCGTCAACGACAACGGCCGGTCGTACGCGCCGACCATCGGCGGCCTGGCCGACCATCTCTCCACCCTGCGGCTCAACCCGGGGTACGAGAAGGTGCTCGACCTGGTCAAGAACGCGCTCGGCTCGACACCGCTGGTCGGCAAGCCGGTCTTCGAGGTGCTGCACGCGGTCAAGCGCGGCATCAAGGACGCGATCAGCCCGCAGCCGATGTTCGAGGACCTGGGCCTGAAGTACATCGGGCCGGTCGACGGCCACGACCAGCAGGCGATGGAGTCCGCGCTGCGCCGGGCCAAGGGCTTCAACGCGCCGGTGATCGTGCACGCGGTGACCGTCAAGGGTTATGGCTACCGCCCGGCCGAGCAGGACGAGGCGGACCGGTTCCACGGCCCGGGCGCGTTCGACCCGGAGACCGGCGCGCTGACCGCGAAGCCGTCGCTGAAGTGGACGAAGGTCTTCGCCGAGGAGCTCGTCGCGATCGCCGACGAGCGTCCGGACGTGGTCGGCATCACCGCCGCGATGGCCGAGCCGACCGGTATCGCCGCGCTGGGCCAGAAGTACCCGGAGCGGACGTACGACGTCGGCATCGCCGAGCAGCACGCCGCGACGAGCGCCGCCGGTCTGGCGATGGGTGGCCTGCACCCGGTGGTCGCGGTCTACGCGACGTTCCTGAACCGCGCGTTCGACCAGGTCCTGCTGGACATCGCGATGCACAAGCTGCCGGTCACGTTCGTGCTCGACCGGGCCGGCATCACCGGTCCGGACGGCCCGAGCCACTACGGCATCTGGGACATGAGCGTCTTCGGGGTGGTCCCGGGCCTGCGGATCGCCGCGCCGCGGGACGCCGCCACCCTGCGCGAGGAGCTGCGCGAGGCGCTCGCGGTGGGCGACGGCCCGACCATCGTGCGGTTCCCGACCGGCGCGGTCGCCGCGGACACGCCGGCGCTGCGCCGGGTCGGCCCGGTGGACGTGCTGCGCGAGACCGAGGGCCGCAAGGACATCCTGCTGGTCGCGGTCGGTTCGTTCGCCGGCCTGGGGCTGGACGCCGCCGAGCGGCTCGCCGAGCAGGGGTACGCCGTGACCGTCGCCGACCCGCGCTGGGTCCGCCCGGTGCCGGCCGAGCTGGTCGAGCTGGCCGCCGGGCACCGCCTGGTGGTCACCCTGGAGGACGGCATCCGTACCGGTGGCGTCGGCGATGCGATCGCCGCCGCGCTGCGGGACGCGGCCGTGTCCGTGCCGCTGCGCGACTTCGGCGTGCCGGCCGGCTTCCACCCGCACGGCTCCCGGGCCGAGATCCTCGCGTCGCTCGGGCTGACCGCGCAGGACATCGCCCGGGACGTGACCGAGTGGGTGTCGCGCCTCGACGCCGCCGACGAGGTGGCCGAGCCCGCCCTGTGACCGCGGGTCCGGGGAGGAAATGACCGATCGAGGACGCCCCGCATGATCGACGAGCGTTTCCGTTATTCAACCGTTACTTTTAACGGATGGGTGCGGAGACGTTCGTCGAGCCAGTCCTGATCGAGCTGGGCCTCGACCGGGGTGTCCCGGAGACCTACGAGCGGCCCCGGCGGTCCACCGCCCCGCCCTGGTTCGCCCCGGTCCTGCTCGTGGTGCTGCTGCTGGTCAGCTCGGGCGCCTCGGCCGCCCCGCCGAAACCGCCGCTGACCACGCTGCTGCGGATCGCGATGAGCCCGTCCGACCCCTATCTGGTGACCGGCGGCCAGCTGCTCACCCAGACGTTCGGCCTGCTCACGGCGTATGACCTGGATTCCGGGGCGCTGCGCTGGCGTGCCGGGCAGCCGATCCCGGTCTACCGGCTGCGCACCGGCGGCGGGCTGCTGCTGATGCGGCCGTGGACCACCAGCGGCACCGAGCCCGGCACCACCGCGATCTCGGTGGCCACCGGGGCGTTGGAGTGGCGCAACGCCCGCTCCGTGATCACTTTCGCCGGCAGTGACGCGCTGCTGGCGGTGAGCACCCCGCGCAGCCTGTCCGGCACCGGCCGCCGGGTGCAGGGCGCCGTCGAGGTGCTCGATCCGGTCACCGGGATGGCCCGCTGGCAGCTCCGGGTGCCGTCCACCGGTGTGGTGCTGGGTGTGCCCGGCCCGGCCGACACCGGGTCCCGGCTGCTGCTGATCCGCGACGACCGGACGGCCGCCCTGTTCGACCTGACCGACGGCCGGCAGTTGGCCGGCCGGGAGCTGCCGTCGGCCAACTACGGCCCGGACAACCCGGTGGTGGCCGGCGGCCTGGTGGTGCTGCGGCACCCCGGCGCGTTCGGCATGGAGGTCTCCGCGTACGACCCGGTGACGCTGCGCCCGGTGTGGACCGAGCCGGCCGACGGCACCGTCGAGGTCCGCGCCTGCGGGCTGCTCGCGTGTTTCCTCGGCGAGCACGGCATCCGGGCCGTCGACCCGGCCACCGGCGACGAGCGCTGGACCCGGCCCGGGTGGCAGACCGTGGAGGAACGCGGCACCACCCTGGTGGCGTACCCGACCGGCGACGACGCCACGGGACCGACCGCGCTGGTGGACTCCGCGACCGGCCGGGTGCTGGCGGACCTGGCCGGGTGGCGGCCGGTCGCCGGGGCGAACCGGTCCGGTGGGCTGCTGGTCACCCGGGTGGTCCCGGCCGGCGCGCGTACCATGGTCGCGGTCGTCGACCAGGACCGTGGCCGGCTGCGCCCGATCGCCGAGCTGCCCGCCGGGACGAGCGACTGCGAGGCGGCACCCGACCGGCTGGTCTGCCGATCCGCGTCCGGCGAGCTGGTGGTGTGGGCGTATGACGAGGCGGCCGGCGTGAGCTGATCGCCGGCTGACGTAGGCGTACGGAAAAAAGGGTGTGTCGTGACGCTGATCGAGCTGGACCGCGACGCCCCGCTCGAGCCGCCGCCCACCTCGCGCCGACCGCTCGTGGCCTATCGCCGGACCGCCCTGGTGGTGGCGCTGATCCTGCTCGCCGCGCTGGGCGGTGCGGCGCCGGCCTCCGGGATCCGGTGGCGCTACCTCGGCGTGATCACCCCGGCGGCCGCACCGGACGGCCCGATCACGCTGGCCGGCGGGCAGGTCTACACGGTCGACACCACCGGGACCGAGCCGTCGGTGACCGCCTGGCGCCCGGCCCGCCCGCCGGTCCGGCTGTGGACCACCCGGGTGCCGGTCGGTGGTGAGCCGGGCGTGATCCCGGTCGCCTCGGTGACCGTGCGGCAGGCCGGTGAGGTGGCGTTGCTGACCGCCGGCGCCGCCACCACCGCGGTGGACGCCGCGACCGGCCAGGTCCGCTGGTCCGCGCCGGTCACGGTGGGTGTGCTGGACGGCAGCGGCGCCGGCGTCACCGTCGACCGGGTGTTCCGCCCCGGCACCGAGTACGACCAGGAGTCCGGCGACCCGGGCCCGCTCTACTTCTCCGCCTCCGGCGAGCCGCACACCGAGCCGCCGCTGCGCACCGACGTCCGCGGCCTCGACCTGGCCGACGGCCGGACCCTGTGGACGACGTCACCGGGTGGCGCGGTGACCGTCGACGTGGTGCCCGGCGACGACCCGGCCGTGCTGATCACCTCGTCCCAGCGGCTCACCCTGGTCGCCGGGCGCACCGGCCGGCTGCTGCGCGAGGCCGAGCTGCCGCAGCTGGCCGGGCACGGTCCGGCCAGTGGGTCGCTGATCGGCGACATCGCCCTGATCAGCTATCAGGAGCCCGGCCGGCAGGTCGCGTTCGAGGCACGCACCCTGCGGCGGCTGTGGGAGCGCGACGTGCCGGAGATGGTCGCCGACCCGGCCGACTGCCAGGGGGTGCTCTGCGATGGCGGGCACGGTGACCTGCGGGTCCTCGACCCGGGCACCGGTCTGGCCCGGTGGAGGGTGCAGGAGGACGTCGACCTGGCGATCCGCGCCGGGTACGTGCTGGAGACCGACGCGGCCACCGGTGAACCGGTCCGGCTGACCGACCCGCACACCGGGGCGACCCGGGTGGACCTGGCCGGCTGGACCGGTGAGGTGTCCGGATCGGCGGGCCAGCCGCTGGTGCTGCGGCGCCGGGAGGGGCGCGGTGCGCAGGCGTTCGCCACGGTGGTGCCCGGGCACGCCGAGATCCGCCGGCTCGGTGTGGCCGGTACCGGGCTCGGCGACTGCGACGCGGACGGGCGGTTCCTGGTCTGCCGGGCCGCCGACGGGCTGCGGATCTGGGCGTACCGGAGCTGACCACCTGTCGCGCGCGATGGGTAGCCTGCAGCTACACCCGGTCAGGGTGTTGACGTCAGGAGTCTGCGGTGCGCGTGCTGGTGGTGGAGGACGAGCGGACGATGGCCGACGCGATCGCCCGCGGACTGCGGCGGCACGGGATGGCCGTCGACGTCGCGTACGACGGTCTGCAGGGCCACGAGATGGCCTACGTGACCCGGTACGACGTGGTGGTCCTGGACCGTGACCTGCCCGGCATGCACGGCGACGAGATCTGCGCCGCCCTCGTCGAGTCCGGCGCGCTGACCCGGGTGCTGATGCTGACCGCCAGCGGTTCGGTCGCCGACCGGGTGGAGGGCCTGCAGCTCGGCGCGGACGACTACCTGCCCAAGCCGTTCGCCTTCGACGAGCTGGTGGCCCGGGTGCAGGCGCTGGGCCGGCGGGCCACGCCGCCCGCCCCGCCGGTGTTCAGCGTCGGCAACCTGGTCCTCGACCCGGCCCGCCGGGCGGTGACCCGGGGCGGTGTGCCGGTCGACCTGACCAACAAGGAGTTCGGCGTGCTGGAGGTGCTGCTCAAGGCGCGCGGCGCGGTGGTCTCCAGCGAGGAGCTGCTGGAACGGGTCTGGGACGCGAACACCGACCCGTTCACCACCACGGTCCGGGTGACCGTGATGACCCTGCGCAAGAAGCTCGGCGATCCGCCGCTGATCGAGACCGTGGTCGGCGCCGGTTACCGGGTGCCCGAACCGGTCGTGACCACGTGACCGTCTACCAGGGTCAGCAGAGCCACGGCCAGCTGAGCCGGCCCGCCGGTCTGCTGCGCCGGCTGACCCGGCCCACCCTGCGGCTGCGGCTGACCCTGCTGAACGGGATCCTGCTGGTCGCGGCGGGCGCGGTCCTGGTGGTGCTGGCCTGGCTGCTCGTCGACGAGTCACTGCACCCGGCCGACGAGCTGCGCGCCGGTTCGGACGTGACGCTCAACGACGGCACGTTCCGGGAGGCCCGGGCCTGGCAGAACGAGATGATCGACCAGGCTTCCGACCAGCTGCTGATCAAGGGGTTGAGCGCGCTCGTCGCGATCGGCATCATCGGTATCGCCGGGGGATACCTGGTCACTCGGCGGGCGCTGCGGCCGCTGCACACCGTGACGCAGACCGCGCAGCGGCTCGGTGAGGAGACCCTGGACCAGCGGATCCGGTATTCCGGCGCCGACGACGAGGTGGCCGAGCTGGCCCGGACGTTCGACGCCATGCTGGACCGGCTGGCCGGCGCGTTCGAGTCGCAGAAACGGTTCGTGGCGAACGCGTCGCACGAGCTGCGGACCCCGCTCGCGGTGATGCGGACCGAGATCGACGTGACGCTCAGCGACCCCGAGGCGGACGTGGCCGAATACCGCCGGATGGCCCGGGTGGTGCGCGACGCCTCGAGCCGGGCGAACGGGCTCGTCGACGCGCTGCTGGTGCTGGCCCGTTCGGAGGCGCAGTCCGGCCGGCGGCTGGTCCGGAAGGTCCCGGGTGACCTGGCGGCCAGCGTCGCCAACGCGCTGTCCGCGGTGAAGCCCGAGGCCGACCGGATGAAGCTCGAGGTGAGTACGGAGCTGGCGGCCGCGCCGGTGGTCGGCGACCCGAGCCTGCTGGACCGGCTGGCCGGCAACCTGATCGAGAACGCGATCCGGTACAACCACCTGATGGGCCGGCTGTGGCTGCGTACCGAGTCGGTGGACGGGCAGGCCCGGCTGATCGTCGGGAACACCGGTCACGAGGTCGAGCAGTTCGAGGTGCCCGGGCTGTTCGAGCCGTTCCGGCGGGGTGGCTGGGAACGTACCGGCTCGCGCGGGTCCGGGCTGGGGCTGTCCATCGTGCGGGCGGTGTGCGACGCGCACGGCGGGACGGTCTCCGCGGTGGCCCGGCCCGACGGCGGGCTGGAGGTCACCGTGTCGCTGCCGGCCGCCGAGACCACGCCGGTGGTCGCCGCGACCGCCGCGGTGCCGAAAAGCCCCGCCCGGTGATCCGGACGGGGCTTCTGCGGACGAGCTGATCAGGCGCGGCGGACGTTCGCCGCGCCGTCCGGCAGGAACCGCTTGCCGGTGACCTGCTCCGCGATGCCGCTGCGGTCCAGGTACGGCGTGATCCCACCGAGGTGGAACGGGTACCCGGCGCCGAGGATCATGCACAGGTCGATGTCCTGCGCCTGCGCGACCACGCCCTCGTCGAGCATGATCCGGATCTCCTCGGCCAGTGCGGTGAGGGCCTTGACCCGCACCTCGTCGGCGGTCAGCGGAGCGTCGCCGGCGTCGAGCAGCTTCACGACCTCGACGTTGATCTCGTCGTCGACCAGCAGCGGCAGGCCGGCATCGACGATCTTCTTGAGGTTCGGGCTGTCCACGTACCGGTCCGGGAACGCGGTGTGCAGCGTCTCGCCCACGTGGTACGCCACGGCCGGCCCGACGAGCTGCAGCAGCGCGATCGGGCGCATCGGCAGGCCCAGCGGGTCGAACGCCTCGTTCACCACGTCCAGCGGGGTGCCGGCGTCGATCGCCTTGAACACCTCGCTGGTGAAGCGGGTCAGCACCCGGTTGACCACGAACGCCGGGGCGTCCTTGACCAGCACCGAGGACTTCTTCAGCTCCTTGCCGACCGCGAACGCGGTGGCCAGGGTGGCGTCGTCGGTCTTCTCGCCCTTGATGATCTCGAGGAGCGGGAGGACCGCGACCGGGTTGAAGAAGTGGAAGCCGACGACCCGCTCGGGGTGCTCGAGGTCGGCGGCCATCTCGGTCAGCGAGAGCGAGCTGGTGTTCGTCGCCAGGATCGTCTCCGGCTTGACGATCTTCTCGAACTCGGCCCAGATCTGCTTCTTGAGCTCGAGGTTCTCGAAGACCGCCTCGATCACGAAGTCGGCGTCGGCGAAGACCGAACGGTCCACCGAGCCGCTGATCAGGCCGCGCAGCTTGGCCGCCGTGCCCTCGTCGAGCCGGCGCTTGGCGACCAGCTTGTCGATCTGCTCGGTGACGTAGCCGACGCCCTTGTCCACCCGGGCCTGGTCCAGGTCGGTGAGGACCACCGGGACCTGGAGGCGGCGCAGGAAGAGCAGGGCCAGCTGGGACGCCATCAGACCGGCGCCGACGATGCCGACCTTGGTGACCTTGCGGGCCAGCGAGGCGTCCGGGACGCCGACCGGGCGCTTGGCGCGGCGCTGGACCAGGTCGAACGCGTACAGGCTGGCGCGCGCCTCGTCACCCATGATCAGGCCGGCCAGGGCCTCGGTCTCGGCCGCGGTGCCATCCTCGAACGACGCGTCCTTGGCCAGGGCGAGCAGCTCGAGGGCCTTGTTGGCCGACGGGACCGCGCCGTGCAGCTTCTCGTCCAGCTGGTTCTTGGCGAACCAGAGCACGCCGTCCCACATCTCCCGGTCGATCTCCGGGCGCTCGACCGTGACGTCGCCCTTGACGACGCCCGCGGCCCAGGCCAGCGAGTCCTCCAGGAAGTCGGCGGCCGGGAAGAGCGCGTCGGCGACGCCCATCTCCTTGGCCTGCTTCGGGCGCAGCACCTTCTGGGTCAGCGGGTTCTGCAGGATGACCTGCGCCGCGCCGGCGATGCCGATCAGGTTCGGCAGCAGCTGGCTGCCGCCCCAGCCGGGAACCAGGCCGATCGCGACCTCGGGCAGGCCGAGCGCGGCCGCGCCGGTGGAGACGGTGCGGTAGTGGCAGTGCAGGGCGACCTCGAGGCCACCGCCGAGCGCCGCGCCGTTCACAAACGCGAACGTCGGGATGGTGCTGTTCTTCAGCCGGGCGAAGACCCGGTGACCCAGCTCGCCCAGCTCGGCGGCCTGCTCGTGCGAGGAGAGCAGCGGCATGCCGGTGATGTCCGCGCCGACGCAGAAGATGTACGGCTTGCCGGTGATCGCGATGAACGCCGGGTCGGCCGCGGTGGCCGCGGTGATCGCCTCGTCGAGCGACGTGAGCCCGGCCGGTCCGAAGCTGTTCGGCTTCTTGTGGTCGAAGCCGTTGTCCAGCGTGATCAGCGCGACCGGCTTGTCCAGGCCGGGGACCTTCACGGAGCGGACGAGAGCCTTGGTGACTACCTCATTGGGGTTCTCGATCACTTCGCGAAACCTTCCCAGTTGGGGTTCTCCCAGATCACGGTGCCACCCATGCCGATACCGATGCACATGGCGTTGATGCCGTACCGGACCTCGGGGTGCTCCTCGAAGTGCCGGGCCAGCTGCGTCATCAGGCGCACGCCGGAGGACGCGAGGGGGTGACCGATCGCGATCGCGCCGCCCCACGGGTTGACCCGCGGGTCGTCGTCGGCGATGCCGTAGTGGTCCAGCAGCGCCAGCACCTGCACCGCGAACGCCTCGTTCAGCTCGAACAGGCCGATGTCGTCGATGGTCAGGCCGGCCTTCTTCAGGGCCTTCTCGGTCGACGGGATCGGGCCGTAGCCCATGATCTCCGGCTCGACGCCGGCGTACGCGAACGAGACCATCCGCATCGCGACCGGCAGCCCCAGCTCGCGGGCGGTGGCCTCGTCGGCCAGCAGGGCCGCGGTGGCGCCGTCGTTCAGGCCGGCCGCGTTGCCCGCGGTGACCCGGCCGTGCGGGCGGAACGGGGTCTTCAGCGTGGCGAGCTTCTCCATCGAGGTCTCGCGCGGCGCCTCGTCCACGGTGGCCAGGCCCCAGCCCAGCTCGGCGCTGCGGGTCGCGACCGGGACCAGGTCGGGCTGCATCTTGCCGTCGGCATACGCCTTGGCCGTCTTCAGCTGCGAGTTCAGCGCGAAGCGGTCGGTGCGCTCCTTGGTGATGGCCGGGAGCCGGTCGTGCAGGTTCTCCGCGGTCGAGCCCATCACCAGGGCGGACGGGTCGACCAGCTTCTCGGTCAGGATCCGCGGGTTCGGGTCGGCGCCCTCACCCATCGGGTGCCGGCCCATGTGCTCGACGCCGCCGGCGACGGCGATGTCGTAGGCGCCCATGGCGATGCCGCCGGCGACGTTGGTCACCGCGGTCATCGCACCGGCGCACATCCGGTCGATGGCATAACCGGGCACCGTCTTGGGCAAGCCGGCCAGCAGGGCCGCGGTCCGGCCGATGGTCAGGCCCTGGTCACCGGTCTGCGTGGTGGCCGCGATCGCGACCTCGTCCACCCGCTCCGGCGGGAGTTGCGGGTTGCGCTTGACCAGCTCTCGGATGCAGCGGATCACCAGGTCGTCGGCGCGGGTCTCGGCATACATGCCGCCCGCCTTGCCGAACGGGGTGCGGACGCCGTCGACGAAGACGACCTCGCGTACTTCACGGGGCACAGCAAGCCTCCTTGCGGGCGTGAACCCTAAGCGTGTGAAGAATGCTACTCGCCGGTAACTAGTGGGTGCCAGGGCCTTGCCTAAACGTCACAGCTTTGTTTCGTGTGACGATCATGAAAAACCGAAAACCCCAGATCAAGAGCTTTTCGTCGTGCGTCCGCCGGGGTGCAGACCGCCGCTCCCGCCGGGACCCGGGGCGACTCGCTGGCCGCTGCGCGTCCATAACGCTCCCCACCCCGGGCGACGCCCGTGGGCGGTCGCGGTTTAAACCATAAAACCCTCCGGCGGGCTCTGCCGGAGAACCCCGGGCCGGGCGTAGCGTCGATCCATGGGTAAGCCGCTCACGTGCCGGCTGGGCCGGCACCGATGGGTCCGCCGCGCCACCGAGGACGGCGGCACCTACAAGCAGTGCGTCCGCTGCGGCAAAGACCACGACGGTCTCCGCCCCCAGCCGGGCTCCGGTTTCTCGATGTGATGGCGAAGGGCTCCGGCGCGACGCGCCGGAGCCCTTCGATCAAGCGGCCGGTTCTGGAGCGGGGAGCACCGTCGCCAGCTGGCCGGCGATCAGGCCTACCTGCCAGTTGCGGGCGCCGAAGCCGCGCAGCGTGTCGGAGACCGTCTGCGCGCTGATGTCGTCCGGCGGTGACCAGGCCAGCCGGCGGATGAAGTCCGGGCTGATCAGGTTCTCCGGGGGCAGCCGATGGGTCTCCGCGGTGCCCACCACGACCTGACGGCACCGGGCCAGCCGGGCCGCGGCGACCGGGTCACGTTCGGCCCAGCGGTGCGGCGGCGGCGGACCCTCCACCGGCACGTTCACCGGCAGCGCGTCGTCGGGCAGCGCCCGGGCCTGATCCAGCGCGTCCAGCCAGATCTTGGCGAGCCGGCGCACCGAACGGCCGCCGAACCCGGGGATGGCGAGCAGGGTGCGCTCGTCCTTCGGGTCGGCCTCGGCCGCGGCGACGATCGCCGAGTCGGGCAGCACCCGGCCGGGCGCCGAGTCACGGCGGGCGGCGATGCCGTCCCGGGCGTACCAGAGCGCACGGACCCGGGACTGTGCCCGGGCGCCCCGCACCCGGTGGATGCCGGACGTGCGGCGCCACGGATCGGCGCGAACCCGCGGCGGCCGGTCGGCGCCGGCCACCAGCGCGGCGAACTCCTCCGCCGCCCAGGCCGCCTTGCCCTGCCGGTCCAGCTCCGCGGCGAGCAGGTCACGCAGGTCGGTGAGCAGTTCCACGTCCAGCGCGGCGTAGGTCAGCCAGGAGTCCGGCAGCGGCCGGGTCGACCAGTCCGCCGCCGAGTGGTGTTTCTCCAGCGAGAAACCGAGCAGCTGCTCGGTGAGCGCGGCCAGGCCGACCCGTTCGAACCCGGCCAGCCGGGCGGCCAGCTCGGTGTCGAACAGCCGGCGCGGTTTCATCCCGAGCTCGGCCAGGCAGGGCAGGTCCTGGCTGGCGGCGTGCAGCACCCACTCGGTGTCGGCCAGAGCCGTGTCCAGGGTGCGCAGATCGTCGAGCGGGAGCGGGTCGATCAGCACGGTGCCGGCGCCGGCCCGGCGCAGCTGCACCAGGTAGGCCCGCTGGGTGTAGCGGTAGCCGGACGCGCGTTCGGCGTCCACGGCGACCGGCCCGGTGCCGGTGGACATGCGGGCGACGACCTCGGCCAGGTCGGTGGCGCTCTCCACGGGAGCCGGGGTGCCATCGCGGGGCGACGTCAGGGGAACTGCCTCGGAACCGCCAGAACTTGGGTCGGGCGGCACGGCGTGCGGTCCGTCCCCTGCTGACTCCGGCGCGTCCCGACGGCGCAGGGGTGCTTCGTCGGTCACTCCGTAACCGTACGGGGGTCACACCCCTGCTGTGCGCAGCCGGGTCCCGGCGCGCCGATTCTCGATCGACTTCTTAGGTTTCAACCATTGCGCGGTTTGCTCCGTATACCCGGGTGCCACGCCGACACCTTTGGGAGGCCGTGCCGGATGACCGCCACATACGAGCCCTTCACCCCTGCTGGTTCGCCAGAGCCCCGCCGGGGTCAGGATCGCTACACCGATCGTTACGACGACCGGTACGCGGATGACGGCCTGCGCCGCCCGGAGGACCCCTGGGCAGGGCAGCAGCAGCGTTCCTGGGAGGAGCCGGGCCCGGTCTGGGCGGAGACGAGCTTCGCCGAACCGCGCTGGGCCGAGCCGCAGACGCCGCCTTCCTCACCCGCTCCGGCCTACGCGGCGCCCGCCTCGCCGGCACCGGGTTATCCCGCGCCTTCCGCACCCGCGCCGGGCTACGCGGCGCCGGGCCCGGCGTCCTACCCGGCCCCCGGATACGCGACCACCGGTTACGCGAACCCGGGTTACCCGCCGGCCGAATATCCGGCCGCGGCCTACGAGACGCCGATGGCGGCACCCGAGCCCCGCGGCTCCCGGATGTCCGGGCTCGCCGTCGCCGGCCGCGCCAAGCCGCTGATCATGGTGCTGGTGTTGCTGCTGCTGGGCGTGACCGGCTGGCAGGCGTACCGGATCGAAACCATGATCAAGAGCAGCAACGACCTGGCCTCGGCGGTCGCCGGCGAGCAGGACCGCAGCGCGGAGCTGGAGAAGGCGCTCACCAACGTCTTCGACCCGGAGGGCATCTCGTCCGCGACGCTGCCCAGCGTCTTCCGGGTCCGGGCCGGTGACTTCACCGGCACCGCGTTCTCGGTCGGCACCAAGGCCGCCGACGGCACCGCGAACCTGTTCACCAACTTCCACGTCGTCGAGGAACTCTTCAAGACCGGCGCCCGCACCGTCACGCTGGAGCGCGGCTCGACCCGGATCTCCGCGACGATCATCAAGGTCAACCAGGCCAAGGACCTCGCGCTGCTCCGCGCCAAGCAGGAGATCAAGCCGATCGCCGTCGCTCCCGGCCAGGTCAAGCCGGGCCAGCAGGTGGTAGTGGTGGGCGCCCCGCTCGGCCTCGATGACACCGTCACCACCGGCGTGATCAGCGCGTTCCGCGAGGACGACAGCGACGGCCCGACGATCCAGTTCGACGCGCCGATCAACCCGGGCAACTCCGGCGGCCCGGTGGTCAACACGAGCAAGCAGGTGGTCGGCCTGGCCACCGCCAAGGCCCGCGACGCCGAGGGCATCGGCCTGGCCATCCCGATCGCCACCGCCTGCGCCACGTTCAACGTCTGCTGACCCACCCAGCGTGTGAAGTTCGGGTGCGCTCCGCACCACAACTTCACACGCTCGGTGGTGCCGGGCGTTGTGTGGGGACTTCGGGTGCGGAGCGGACCGTAACTTCACACGCTGTGGTGGTGAGGCGCGGGGGCGGCCTGGGGTGGCGCGGTGTCGCGTCGCCCCCTGGCGGGGACGTGGCTCGTAGCCTACGGACGGGACGCGGTATGCGTACCGAAGGAATGCCTGGAGGGGATCGGCGGTGCCGGCGGCAGCGGGCTAGGTCGCGGGGGCCCGGTGGTGGTCGGCGAGCGAGGAGACGCCGGGCGGCGGCAGGCCCGCGGTCGAGGCCAGCATGTCGCACCAGCCGCGCAGGTGGGCGCCGAAGTCGTCGGAGAGCGGGGTCCAGGACGCGCGGACCTCGAGATCCGCGGTCGGCAGCGGGCCGGCCAGCTCGCCGAAGCGGGTCGAGGCGGTCTGGGTGACCGTGCCGCCGATCGCCGTGTAGGACGCCGCGTGCATGTCCAGCGCGTCGGTGAGCCAGGTCCAGGAGACCGCCGGGAGCAGCGGGTCGGTGGCCAGGTCGGACTCGAGTTCCGCGGTGACCAGGGTGACCAGGCGCAGGTCGCCGCGCCACTGGTCGTGACCGGCCGGGTCGTGCAGCAGGATCAGCCGTCCGCTCGCCACCTCCTCGCCGGAGCGCAGGACGGTGGCGCTGAGCGCGAACGAGTACGGCGCGAGCCGCTGCGGCGCGGCGATCTCCTCCAGCAGGATCTCCGGCCGTGGCGAGTCCGCGCGCAACCCGGCCACCGCGCGGGTGAACACATCGGGAACAGCGGAGGGGGACGCCATGGGGGAAGAGTATGCCGATCTACGCCCGGAGAGCCGTCCGCCGCGCCGCCGGGCGTCTTCACTCACGTGGCACGATGGCGCGGTGACCGTTCTCAACGATTCCCCGTTCGTGCGTGCGTGCCGAGGCCTGACGGTTCCGCACACGCCCGTGTGGTTCATGCGGCAGGCCGGGCGCTCGCTGCCGGAATACCGCAAGATCCGCGAGGGGATCGGCATGCTCGACTCGTGCCGCCGCCCGGACCTGGTCACCGAGATCACGCTGCAGCCGGTCCGCCGGCACCACGTGGACGCGGCGATCCTGTTCAGCGACATCGTGGTGCCGATCGCCGCGGCCGGCATCGACCTGGACATCGTGGCCGGCACCGGCCCGGTGGTGGCCGAGCCGTTGCGCACCGCCGCGGATCTGGAGCGGCTGCGCCCGCTCGCCGCCGGCGACGTGGACTTCGTCGCCGAGGCGGTGCGCCTGCTGGTCGCCGAGCTCGGCAGCACCCCGCTGATCGGGTTCGCCGGAGCGCCGTTCACGCTGGCCAGCTACCTGATCGAGGGTGGCCCGTCGCGGACCTACCTGAAGACCAAGGCGATGATGTACGGCGCTCCCGACCTGTGGAACGCGCTGCTCTCCCGCCTCGCCCAGATCACCCTGACCTTCCTGCGGGTGCAGGTGGAGGCCGGGGTGAGCGCGGTGCAGCTGTTCGACTCGTGGGCCGGCGCGCTCTCCGAGGCGGACTACCGGCAGTACGTGATGCCGCACTCGGCCGCGGTGCTGCGCGGGCTGCTCGACGCCGGTGTGCCGCGGATCCACTTCGGGGTGGGCACCGGGGTGCTGCTGGAGGCGATGGGCGAGGCCGGCGCGGACGTGGTCGGTGTCGACTGGCGTACCCCGCTGGACGTGGCCACCAAGCGCATCGGCCCGGACCGGGCGGTGCAGGGCAACCTGGACCCGGCGATCCTGTTCGCCGGCTGGGACGTCGTCGAGCGGGAGGCGCGCCGGGTGGTGGCGCAGGGGCAGTCGGCGCCGGGGCACGTGTTCAATCTCGGTCACGGCGTCATGCCGGAGACCGACCCGGAGATCCTCACCCGCCTGGTGGCGCTGGTGCACGAGATCTCCGCTCGCTGAGGACCTTCGGCCCTGTCCGCAGGGCCCGCCGGTCGGGCAGTCTTCCGGCTGGCCGATTTCCAGCCGGCTGTCAGGGGTGTCTCCGCGCCGCGGAGGCACCCCTGACGACCAGCCGGGATCTCACAGCGGTGGACCCCGGTCGCCGTGCACGGGTGCGGCCTGGGAGGGTGGAGACGTGCGGAAGCGGATCGCGGTCATCGGCGGTGGCATCGCCGGCCTGGCGGCCGCCGTGCGCCTGCGGGATCTGACGCCGGCGGACACCGAGATCATCGTGTACGAGCAGAGCGGCGCCCTGGGCGGCAAACTGCGCACCGGCGAGCTGGCCGGCCTGCGGGTCGAGCGCGGCGCCGAGTCGTTCCTGAACGGCGCGCCGGACGGTGGCGCCTCCGCGGCGGTGCTCTTCGCCCGCCGGGTCGGCCTCGGTGACGCCCTGGTGCACCCGGCCGCCCAGCCCGCGGCGCTGGCGATCGGCGGCACGCTGGCCCGGATCCCGGCCGGCACCCTGGTCGGCGTGCCCGGGGACCTGTCCACGCTGGACGGCGTGGCGCTGCCCGACGAGTCCGCCGACCTCGACACCGGCCACCCGCTGCTCGCACCGGGCCAGGACATCGCGGTCGGCGAGCTGGTCCGGTCCCGGTACGGCGCCGAGGTGGTCGAGCGGCTCGTCGACCCGATGCTCGGCGGCGTCTACGCGGGCCGCGCCGACCGGCTCTCGCTGCGCGCCACCATGCCGCAGCTGGCCCGTACCGCGGAGACCGAGCACACCCTGCGCGGCGCGGTCCAGGCCGCACAGGCGCTGAGCAAGCGGGCACCGGGACAGCCGGTCTTCGCGGCCGTGGACGGCGGGATGGGCCGCTTGATCGGCGCGGCTGCCACGGCCGCCCGGGCGCGGATCAGTCTCGGCCTGCCGGTGCGCGAGATCATCCGTGCCGGGAACCGCTGGCACCTGGTGCTGGGGCCGGCGCCCGAACCGCAGACCGACGACGTCGACGCGGTGATCCTGGCCGTGCCGGCGCGACCGGCCGCCCGGCTGCTGGCCGACGCCGCGCCGGAGTCCGCGCAGGCGATCGGCGACCTGGAGTACGCGAGTGTCGCCCTGGCCGGGATGGCCCTGCCGCCCGGCACCCCGCTGCCCGAGCTGTCCGGCTTCCTGGTGCCGCCGGGCGAGGGCACCCTGGTCAAGGCGGCCACCTTCTTCACCCGCAAATGGCCGCACCTGACCGGCCCCGGGGGCCCGGTGATCGTGCGGGCCTCGCTGGGCCGGGCCGGCGAGGAGGACCGCCTGCAGCACAGCGATCATGCGCTGCTCGCGATCGCCCACCGGGAGCTCGGCGAGCTGGTCGGCGGGCAGCTGCCACCGGCGGCCGCGTCGTGGATCCAGCGCTGGGGCGGCGGGCTGCCACAGTACGCGCCGGGACACCCGGACCGGGTGGCGGCGGCGCGGGCCGCGCTCCCGTCCGGCCTGGCGCTGGCCGGCGCCGCGCTGGACGGTGTGGGCATCCCGGTCTGTGTGGCGAGCGGTGAGCGGGCGGCTGACGACGTGAGCAAGTATCTGGAGGAACTATGAGCGAGCAGAGCAACGCGGCCCGGATCAACGAGCTGAACGCCACCATCCGGTACACGATGTGGTCGGTGTTCCGGGCGTCCAGCCCGCTGCCGGCCCTGCGGGACGGGCTGGCCGGTGAGGTCGACGAGCTGTTCGCGCAGCTGGCGACGAAGGACGTGACGGTCCGCGGCACGTACGACGTGTCCGGGCTGCGCGCCGACGCGGACATCCTGGTGTGGTGGCACGCCGAGAACCCGGATGACCTGCAGGAGGCGTATTCGCTGTTCCGGCGGACCGGGCTGGGCCGGCACCTGACCCCGGTCTGGTCGCAGATGGCGCTGCACCGGCCGGCCGAGTTCAACAAGAGCCACCTGCCGGCGTTCCTGGCCGGTGAGGAGGCGCGGCCGTACATCTGCGTGTACCCGTTCGTCCGCTCCTACGAGTGGTACCTGCTGCCCGACGCCGAGCGCCGCGAGATGCTCGCCGAGCACGGCAAGATGGCCCGCGGGTACCCGGACGTGCGGGCCAACACGGTGGCGTCGTTCGCGCTGGGCGACTACGAGTGGATGCTCGCGTTCGAGGCCGACGAGCTGCACCGGATCGTGGACCTGATGCGCGACCTGCGTGCCTCGGGGGCGCGTCGGCACGTGCGCGAAGAGGTCCCGTTCTACACGGGTCGCCGGCGCTCGGTCAGCGAACTGGTCACCGCCCTGCCGTGATTTTTCAGGGACCTGGCTGAGCTGGCTGAGCTGGCTTGGCTCCGCTTCGCTCCGCGGGCGTTTGCCTTGGAGTTGGCGAGTTGAGGCTCGGTTTTTCGACGGCCGCGGGGTTTGCGGACGGCGGAAAATCGCGCCTCAACTCGCCAACGGCAAACGCCCCATGGGTACGTGGGGGATCCCGTCCTCCACGTACTCCGGGCCGGTCGCCTCGAAGCCGTAGCGGGCGTAGAAGGCGACCAGATAAGCCTGGGCGTGCAACACCACGGGGCCGTCGCCGATGAGCTCCAGGGCGCGCTCGATCAGGCGGCCGGCCAGGCCGGCGCCCCGGGCGCTCTTCGCGGTCACCACGCGGCCGATCCGGGCGGTGCCCTCGTCGTCGAGGATCCGCAGATACGCCCGGACCTCCCCGCCGCGGTCGAACCACAGGTGCCGGGTGCCGGGCTCGGCATCCCGGCCGTCCAGGTCGGGGTAGACGCACTCCTGCTCCACGACGAACACCTCACTGCGCAGACGCAGCAGGTCGTAGAGGGTGCCGGGGGTAAGATCATGGAACGAGGCCACGCGCAGCTCGTCCTGCGGTTGCGGGTGCATCAGTACAGCGTATTGCGGCGCGTCGTCACCCCGCCGCCGGTCCCGCCGTTGTAGTCAAGAGGCTACGGCCTGTGGAGGACCCATGATCAAGCGCAGTAAGTTGTTCGGCACCAAGACCCGGGTGACCTTCAGTCTTCCGGCCGACGAGCCGTCCGGTGTCGTCAGCGTGGTCGGTGATTTCAACGGCTGGCAGCCGGGGCTGCACGAGCTCCAGGTGCGCCGTAACGGCACCCGCACGATCAGCGTGCCGCTGGAGCCGGGCGAGTACCAGTTCCGGTACCTGGCGACCGGTGGTGTCTGGTTCGACGATCCCGAAGGCAGTGAACTCCGCCTATAAACGTTTCGCCGGACCCGCTCAGGGGATCTGCTGGAGCTGGCAACAGAATCTCTGAGGAGGCACCGTGGCAGACGTCAAACTGGCGATCGTCTATTACTCGTCGACCGGCACCGTGCACGCGATGGCGCGCCGGCTGCAGGAAGCGGCGGAGAAGGCCGGCGCCGAGTGTCGCCTGCGCCAGGTGGCCGAACTGGCCCCGGCCGAGGCGATCGCGTCGAACGCGGCGTGGAGTCAGCACTTCGACGCCACCAAGGCCGAGCCGCGCGCCTCGGCGGACGACGTGGTCTGGGCGGACGCCGTGCTGTTCGGCACACCCACCCGGTACGGCAACGTGGCCAGCCAGCTCAAGCAGTTCCTCGACACGCTCGGCCCGCAGTGGTCGCAGGGCCAGCTGGCGAACAAGGCGTACGCCGGGTTCACCGCGTCGATGACCGAGCACGGCGGCCAGGAGTCGACGCTGCTGGCGCTCTACAACACGATCTACCACTTCGGCGGGATCGTGGTCGCGCCCGGATACACCGACCCGCTGAAGTTCGCGGACGGCAACCCGTACGGCGTCTCGCACGTCACCGGGGGCACCAACGACGCGCCGCTGGGCGACGTGCAGTACGCGGCGCTCGACCACCTGGCGCGCCGCATCGTCACCATCGGCGGGAAGCTGGCCGCCTAGTACGGTTCTCGCATGGCCGTTGACACCCAATATGAAGAGCTGCTCCGGCGGGTGCTGGAGACCGGTACCCCGAAGAGCGATCGGACCGGGACCGGCACCCGCAGCCTCTTCGGCGAGCGCCTGCGCTACGACCTGTCCCAGGGCTTTCCGCTGGTCACCACGAAGCGGGTGCACTTCAAGTCGATCGCGGTGGAGCTGCTCTGGTTCCTGCGCGGCGAGACGAACGTACAGTGGCTGCGCGACCAGGGCGTGACGATCTGGGACGAGTGGGCGTCGGAGACCGGTGAGCTCGGCCCGGTCTACGGCTCCCAGTGGCGCTCCTGGCCCACGCCCGGCGGTCACGTCGACCAGATCGCCGAGATCCTGGACACGCTCCGGAAGAACCCCGACTCGCGCCGCATGATCGTGTCGGCGTGGAACGTGGGCGAGCTGGACCAGATGGCGTTGATGCCGTGCCACGCGCTGTTCCAGTTCTACGTGGCCGACGGCAAGCTCTCCTGCCAGCTTTACCAGCGCAGTGCCGACCTGTTCCTCGGCGTGCCGTTCAACATCGCCTCGTACGCCCTGCTCACCCGGATGGTCGCCGACCAGGCCGGCCTGCTCCCGGGTGACTTCATCTGGGTCGGCGGCGACTGCCACATCTACGACAACCACGTCGACCAGGTGCGCGAGCAGCTGACCCGGGACGCGTACCCGTTCCCGTCGCTGGAGCTCGCCGCCAAGCCGAGCCTGTTCGACTACGAGTACGCGGACTTCTCGGTTGTGGACTACCAGCACCACCCGGCGATCAAGGCGCCTGTAGCGGTATGAGCGACTGCACCGAGCGGCACCCCGCCGCACCTGAAGACGATGTTGTAGGCGAGGGCCAGGAGAGCATGCCGAACGCAGGCACGGTGTGACGGTGCACATGATCTGGGCGGAGGCCCGGAACCGGGTGATCGGCGCCGGGGGAGAGATCCCCTGGCGGGTCCCCGGCGAGCAGCAGATCTTCAAGGAACGGACGATGGGCGCCACCATCGTGATGGGCCGGTCCACCTGGGAGTCGCTGCCCCGCCGCCCGCTGCCCGGGCGCCGCAACGTGGTGCTCACCCGCGATCGTTCCTGGGCGGCGGAGGGTGCTCAGGTCGTACACGATCCGGATCTGATCGTCGAAGACGATTTCTGGGTGATCGGCGGCGCGGCGGTCTACGCGGCCTTCCTGCCCCGGGCCCGGCATCTGGTCCGGACCACCATCGACCTGGACGTGCCCGGCGACACCTTCGCGCCGGAGCTCGGCCCGGAATGGGCGGTGACCGCGGGCGCCGAGTGGCGGACCGCGACCAACGGTGTCCGATTCATCGTCGAAGATCTCGTCTGTTCCGTTGGGGCACAACACCAGGACACGTGAGATTCACCCCCGGTGACTAGCGTCGTTTGCCGACACATTCGTGCATATCGCTACCTGGGGGCGCTTGATGGTCACTCTGTCCGTCGTGACGCCGATGTTCAACGAGCGTGCGGCGGTGGACCACTTCGTCGCCCGGCTGCGCCCGGTGCTCGACGGCCTTGGCGTCACCTACGAGGTCGTGGCCGTCGACGACGGCAGCTCGGACGGCACCGTGCCACGTCTGCTCGAGCTGCGGGACGGCTGGGACCAGCTGCGGGTGGTGAAGCTGCGCCGCAACGTCGGTCACCAGTCCGCGCTGGGGGCCGGCCTGCGCGCGGCCCGCGGCGCGTACGTCGTCAGCATCGACGCCGATCTGCAGGATCCGCCCGAGGCGATCGGCGAGATGCTGGCCAAGGCCCGCGACGAGGACCTGGACGTGGTCTACGGGGTCCGCAGCGACCGCAGCACCGACACGCCGTTCAAACGGAAGACCGCGGGCGTCTACTACTGGCTGATGCGGCGCCTGGTCGGACCGTGGGTGAGCGGTCAGGCCGGTGACTTCCGGCTGATGAGCCGTCCGGTCGTCGACACCCTCAACGACCTGCCCGAGCAGCAGCCGGTCTACCGCCTGGTGGTGCCGTCGCTGGGGTTCCCGAGCGGCGAGGTCACCTACGTCCGGGCCGAGCGGGTGGCCGGTGAGACCAAGTACCCGCTCGGCAAGATGATCAAATTGAGTCTGGACAGCGTGACCAGCTTCTCGGCGGCGCCGCTGAAGATCGCCACCTGGCTGGGGCTCGTCACGTTCGTGATCTGCCTGGGCCTGGTGGTGAGCGGCCTGGCCGCCTGGGCGTTCGGGGTGGTCGTGCCCGGCTGGACGTCGCTCTACCTGGCGATGCTGCTGCTCGGCGCGGTCCAGCTGATCTGTCTGGGGATGCTGGGCGAGTACGTCGGCCGGATCTACGCCTCGACGCAGAGCCGGCCGCGCTATCTGGTGGCCTTCGACACCGGTGAAGCCACCGGCGAGGTCGACGTGCCTCTTGTTACTTCGGGTCGAGCCTGATCGACAGGCTGTTCACGCAGTGCCGGGTGTTCTTCGGGGTGAATCCCTCGCCCTTGAACACGTGGCCCAGGTGCCCGTCACAGTTCGCGCACCGGATCTCGACGCGAGTCATCCCGTGGCTGCGGTCCTCGATCTCCTTGACCGCACCCGGGATGGCGTCGTCGAAGGACGGCCAGCCGCAGTGGCTGTCGAACTTGGTGTCGCTGGGGTAGAGCTCCGTGCCGCAGCCGCGACACCGGTACATCCCCTCGTCCTTGGTGCTGACGTACTCACCGCTCCAGGCCGGCTCGGTGCCGGCCTGACGGAGCACCCGGAACTCGTCCGGGTCGAGCCGGATCCGCCACTCGTCCTCGGTGGTCGGCAGCGTGGTCTTTTCGGTTGCCATGCCGACAACGGTACGTCGGCTCCCGTCGCACCGCCGGTGCGCCGATGCGCGCCGACCGGCCGTTGAGCCTTATATGGAAGCTGCTGCATCTCCGACGTTCCGGCCGACCTTCCAGCAGGCTCTCGGCCACGGCCTCTACCTCGGCGCGTTGAGCGCCGTGGCGAGTGTCACGACGGGGGTGATCGCCACGATCTTCTGGCCCGGTCCGGACAGCCCGCCGTTGTGGTCGTGGGTGGTGCTCGTGCTGGCGCCGCTGCTGCTCGGCACCGCGGTCGGGATCATGACCGGCCGGCGGACCGGTGTCGAGGTGGTGGCCGGCGGCCTGCGTACGTCGTCGCTGCTCGGTGACGACGAGGCGCCCTGGAGCCGGGTGGTCGACCTGCGGGCCGAGCGCCGCGGTCGCCGCAACGTGGTCTCGGTCTACCTGGACTCCGGGGACAGCGTGCAGCTCCAGGCGCCGTACAGCGGGGGGTTGTTCGCCGCCGACCCGCAGTTCGAGCTCAAGGTGTTCGCTTTGTCCCATTTGTGGCGTAGTCACCGTTTCGGTGGACTTCCGGGCTGATGACGCGCCGGGGCGAGATTTCGGGTAAAACGGGCAATTCCCGCTAAGCTCCCGTGCGACCATGCAACCGTACCTTTCAGCAACAGAACGGATACTCCTCATGAGCTTTGTTCGTCGGCTGGCCCTGGGGCTGCCCGCGGCCGGCGTCACCGCCTTCGCCGCGCTCGCCATCTCGTCGCCGGCCCTCGCGGCTGACGCCGCCCAGGCGGCGCACCCGGCCGTCATGGTGAGTCCGGACCGGGGGAGCGCCGGGTACGGCGCCGAGCTCCCGGCCACCACCGAGCCCACCGCGACCTCGACCGCGACGGTCGGCCCGCCGGTGACCGCGACCGCCACCACGGCGGCCACGGTCAGCCCGGACGCCACCGGCGACACCCGCGGAAACTCCGGCTACGGGGGCGAGAGCCCGACCGCGACCCCGAGTTCGGTCCAGCCGACCGGTGACGTGCAGTCGGTGCCGCCGGGCGGCGTCAGCTCGGAGACCGCCCCGGCGCCGTCCGGGTCCGTCACCACCAAGGGCAGCGGCGTCAGCGACGACTCGCTGCCGCTGACCGGTGGGCCGGTCGGTGCGACGATCGGCATCGGCGCCGTTCTGGTCGCCGGTGGCGCGGGCGCGATGTGGTACGCGCGTAAGCGGAAGACCGCCTGACGCACCCTGTGTCCAATTTGTGAGGGTCACCCAATTTTGTCGGGTGGCCCTTGCGCCCTGTCCCGGGGCTCTCACGTCTCGCCGCGAGTGATTCGCCGGCCGGCCGGGCAGCCGGGCGGCGCGATCCGTCATATCGTCGAGGCATGCCGAAAGCCGCCGCGGAAGAACACCAGATCGCCGGCCACACCGTGCGCCTGAGCAGCCCCGACAAGGTCGTCTTCGCCGAGCGCGGCTTCACCAAGCGCGACGTCTTCGAGTATTACCTCGCGGCCGGCGACGGCATCCTGCGCGCGCTGCGCGACCGGCCCACCACCCTGCAACGCTTCCCGGACGGTCTCGACGGCGAGGCGTTCTTCCAGAAACGCATCCCCGCGCGCGGTGTGCCCGATTGGATCCAGACCGCGCAGATCACGTTCCCCAGCATGCGTACGGCGGACGAGCTCTGCCCGGCCGACCTCGCGCACGTCGCGTGGGCCGCGCAGATGGGCACCGTGGTGTTCCACCCCTGGCCGGTCCGAGGCGCCGCGCCGGACCAGCCCGACGAGCTGCGCATCGACCTCGACCCGCAACCCGGCCTCGGTTTCGGCGACGTGGTCGCGGCCGCCGGCGTGGTCCGCGAGGTGCTCGACGACATGGGCTGGGTCGGGTACCCGAAGACGTCCGGTGGCCGTGGCGTGCACGTCTACGTCCGGATCGCCGCGCAGTGGGACTTCGTGCAGGTGCGCCGGGCCGCGATCGCGCTGGCCCGGGAGGTGGAGCGCCGCCGCCCGGACGCGATCACCACGGCGTGGTGGAAGGAGGAGCGCGGCGACAAGGTGTTCCTGGACTTCAACCAGATGGCACGGGACCGGACGATCGCGTGCGCGTACTCGTTGCGCGCCAACGCCCGGGCCACCGTGTCCACGCCGGTGACCTGGGAGGAGCTGACCCGGGTCGAGCCGGACGACTTCGACCTGCGGACGGTGCCGAAACGGATCGCCGAGATCGGTGACCCGCACGCCGCGATCGACGACGTGGCGCACGACCTCGGTGTGCTGCTGGAGTGGGTGGAGCGGGACGAGAAGGCCGGCTTGGGCGACATGCCGTATCCCCCCGACCATCCGAAGATGCCGGGCGAGCCGAAACGGGTCCAGCCGTCGAAGGACCGCGACCTGAAGGCGCAGCGCTCGGCCGAGGCCTGATCGTGCGGCCGCGCCCGGCCGCGTTCTCCTCGAAGCGGCTCAGAGGGCGAGCTTCATGCCCTCGTGCGAGGCGGTGAAGCCGAGCCGTTCGTAGAAGCGGTGCGCGTCGGTGCGCCGCTTGTCCGTGGTGAGCTGGACCATCCGGCAGCCCCGCTCGCGGGCCCGCTCGATCGTCCAGCGCATCAGCTCGGCGCCCAGGCCCTGCCCGCGCCGGTCCGAGCTGATCCGGACCGCCTCGACCAGCATCCGCAGCGCGCCGCCACGGCTCAGCCCCGGGATGAAGGTGAGCTGGCAGGTCCCGATCACCGCGTCGTCCGCGACCGCGACGATCAGCTCGTTGTTCGGGTCGGCCTCGATCGCCGCGAACGCCGCCCGGACCGCCGGGTCCACCGTGGCCGGCACGTCACCGAACCCGCGCTGGTGGGTGATCGCGTCGTCGGCCAGCAGCGCCAGCACGGCCGGCACGTCGGCCGCGGTGGCGAGCCGGAACGTCACTTCGCCGGGCACCGCAGGCCCTCCTGCGGGACGGTCAGGTCGATCAGATAGTTGTCGACCGCCCTCACGATGCAGGGCGTCGACGGGTACGCGGTGTGTCCCTCGCCCTCCCAGGTCACCACGTGCCCGGTGCCGAGCATCTTGGCCAGGTCGGCGGTGTTCTCGTACGGCGTGGCCGGGTCACCGGTGGTGCCCACCACCACGATCGGGGGCGCGCCGGTCGCCTTGCCGGCCGGGTACGGGTCCCGCTTGCCCGGCCAGTACGTGCACGGCAGCATCCCCATCGCCAGCGGCGCCCCGAACAGCGGGTACTTCTTGCGCCACTCGGACTGCAGGGCGCGCACCTTCGCGACGGTCGGCGCGTCGTCGGTGTCCGCGCAGTTCACCGCGAGGTTCGCGTCGAACAGGTTGGAGTAGCTGCCGGTGGTCTCGCGCTCGGCGTACTGGTCGGCGAGGTCCATGATGCCCTTGGCGTCGCCGCCCTGCAGCTCGTCGATCGCCTGGGCCAGGCTGGTCCAGCCGGTCTTGGTGTAGAGCGACGAGATCAGCCCCACGAAGATCCAGCCGGCGGTGGCCTGCCTGCCGTCCTTGTACGCCACCGGGGAGTTCTCCGCCTTGGCCATCGCGTCGGTCACCGCGCCGCGCGGGTCGGCCGCGATCGGGCAGTCGGCGGCGTTCTGCTTGCACCACGCGGTGAAGTTGGTGAACGCCCGCTCGAAGCCCTTGGCCTGGGTCTCCGACCCCTGCACGTAGTTCTCCGTCGGGTCGACCGCGCCGTCGAGCACCAGGGCCCGGACGTTCTGCGGGAACAGCTGCGCGTACGTCGCACCGAGCAGCGTGCCGTAGGAGAAGCCCAGGTAGGTCAGTTTGGGGTCGCCGACCGCGGCGCGCAGCGCGTCCATGTCGCGGGCCGCCTGAACCGTGGAGAAATACGGCAGCTGGTCGCCGTACTTCGCGCCGCAGCCGTCGGCGATCTTCTTGTTCAGCGCGGTGACCTCGTCGAACTCGGCCTGACTGACCGGGTCCGGGTCGGCGGCGAAGCTGGCGTCCTGGTCGTCGTTGCTGATGCACTTGAGCGGGCTGGACCGGCTCACCCCGCGCGGGTCGAAGCCGACCAGGTCGAACTTGTCGGTGACCGCCTTGGGCAGGCCGCCGAGCGCCTCGCCGAACGAGAGGTAGACCGCGATGTCGATGCCCGAGCCGCCGGGGCCGCCCGGGTTGACCAGCAGCGAGCCGATCCGGTCCTTCTGCGTCGCGGACCGGATCCGGATCATCGCGACGTCGTAGGTCTCGCCGGCGACCGGCTTCGACCAGTCGCGGGGCACCGCGACGGTGGCGCAGTCGTAGCTCATCCCGGCGGCGGCCCGGCCGACCAGCTTCTCCGGGACGTCGGTGCAGGGGGACCACTGCGCGGCCGCGCCGGGCGTGGAGCCGGTGGTGGGCACCCCGCCACCGCCGTCGGCCGGCTTGGCCGGGTCGGCGGCGCCCTCGGGCGCGAACGCGGGCAGGGTGCAGCCCCCGGTGGTCATGACCATCGCGGTGAGCAGAGCGATGACCGAACGCGAGCGACGGCGCACGACGCGACCCTTTCGAGTTCCGGGGACCTTTGCCGCCACGAGGCTAGCCGGTCGGTACGACGCCCGCGATCAGCGGCTGGTCAGCACCTCGGCGAGATCGAAGCGGACCGGGCGCTCCAGCTGCTCGTACGTGCAGGTCCGGGGCTCGCGGTCGGTGCGCCAGCGCTCGAACTGGGCGGTGTGCCGGAAGCGCAGCCCCTCCATGTAGTCGTAGCGCACCTCGACCACCCGCTCCGGGCGCAGCGGGATGAACGACAGGTCCTTGCCGTTGTTCCAGCGGCTCACCTCGTTCTTGCGCGGGGTGCGCTCGCCCTGCTGGTGCGCCGCCCAGTTCCACGGGTGGCCCTCGAACTCGGTGACCAGCGGCTGCAGCTCCTGGAACAGCTCCTCGCGGACGGTCAGCGGGAACGAGCCGATCACCCCGACCGAGACCAGCACCTCGCGCTCGTCGTAGAGGCCGAGCAGCAGCGAGCCGATCCGGTTCTCGGCCGACTTGTGCACCCGGTAGCCGGCCACCACGCAGTCCGCGGTGCGCTTGTGCTTGATCTTGAACATCACCCGTTTGTCCGGCAGGTAGGTGATGTCCCGGGGCTTGGCGATCAGTCCGTCCAGCCCGGCGCCCTCGAACTCTTCGAACCAGCGTTGCGCGGTGGTGACGTCATCGGTGGCCGGCGTGACGTACACCGGAGGTTTTGCCTGGGAAAGGGCCTGGACCAGGCGGTCCCGCCGCTGCGCGAAGGGCAGCTCGGTGAGGTCCTCGTCGCCGAGCGCCAGCAGGTCGAAGGCGACGAAACTGGCCGGGGTCTGCTCGGCGAGCAGCGCGACCCGGCTGGCCGCGGGGTGGATCCGCTGCTGCAGCGCCTCGAAGTCGAGGGTGTTGCGCCCGGTGTCGGCCACGATGATCTCGCCGTCGATCACCGCCCGCTCCGGGAAGTTGGCCAGCACCGCCGCGACCACCTCGGGGAAGTACCGCGTCATCGGCTTCTCGTTGCGGCTGCCGATCTCCACCTCGTCGCCGTCCCGGAAGATGATCGACCGGAAGCCGTCCCACTTCGGCTCGTAGATCTGCCCCGGTGGGATCTCCGGGACGGGCTTGGCGAGCATCGGCTTGACCGGCGGATGGATCGGCAGCTGCATCCGCCCAGTCTGCCGCGAAAAAACGTACAAGGAAGCCCTTTACTCTGCCCCTGGGGCAGACTCCACGATCTGACTCATGGAATCGCAGCCCGCGGTGAGCGGCGAGATGCTCGCGCTGCCCGACGCCGAGGCGGTGACCCGTCTGGACCGCTGGTGGGCGGGGGAGGACGCGGCGACGGCGGCCCGCCGCTCCGGTTACCTCTGGTTGCGGACCGCGCTCGCTCACGGCGACGAGCCGGAAAACCCTATGGGGTACGCATGGAGCGGCGCCCGGCGCGCAAGGTCGCCACCATCCGCACGGTCGTCGACCAGCAGGCCCTGGTGCCGGCGCTCGCCACGGTGCTGCGCGACGACTGTTTCTATCCCCGGATCACCGCCGCCTACGACGGCACCACGACCGGCTCGCCGCGCTGCCCGCCGGCCCGGCCGGGCACCCGGTGGATCGCCACCGACACCGGGGTGGACCCGGCCGCGGCGTGGCCGGTGGACGTGACCGACCTGCCGCTCGGCCCGGCCGGCCTGCACACCGCCGCACAGGCCTGGCGCGCGCTGCGCCGCGGCGGGCTCGACCCGTCGGCGTACGGCACCGGCCCCGGCCAGGAGGTCGGTGGCCCCTGGCTGATCCTGGACTACCTGCTCGTGGAGCTGGCCCACCGGAGGGGCGACGAGCTGCTGCTCTGGGACATCTTCGGGCAGGGCATCCCGTACGCGAGCCTGCCCTGGGCCGACCTGCCCGCCGGCCTGCCGGACGACCTCGGGCACCTGGACGAGATCGCCGAGTTGCTGGTCGCCGCGGACGCCGGTGACCCGGCCGCCGAGGACAAGCTGGCCCTCCGGTATGCGGAGGACGCCCGCCTGCACCCCGGCGAGTCCGTCGTGTGCGTCTCGCCGCGGGGCCTGCGGTATGCCGTGCCGCTCTAGCGGACCAGGAGTCCCACGAGTCGGTCCAGCTCGGCGCCCGGGTCGACGGCCAGACCCATGTGGACCGGGCTCGCCCGCAGGATCGTGCTGCGCGGGGCGACCAGCCAGCGGAAACGCTCGCCCAGTTTCATCCCGGCCGACGCGCCACCGCCGAGGCAGGTCGCCTCCCAGGAGTCCAGCGACCCCTGGACGGCGGGCACGTCGGCGGCCGGGTCCAGGGCGAGCAGCCGGGTCTCGTCGAGGTGGGTGCGGGCGGCCAGGAAGTCGTGGCGGTGGCAGTAGAGCAGCACCCCGACGTTGATCAGCTCGCCGCGTTCGATCCGGGGGACGGCCTGGATGACGGCGTACTCGTAGGGAACCCTCACGGCAGCCACGCCTCCGGCTTCGCGGCCCGGCGGGTGAGGTGGTCGAGGTAGGCGTTGCGGTCCCCGTCGTCCAGCCAGTCCTCCGGCACCAGCGCGACCACCTCGGCGAGCAGCTCCGGGGTGAGCCGGGCGGCCAGCGCCGGACCCTCGGCGGCGAGCGCGGTGGCGTAGGGCTTCAGCACGTGATCGTCCCAGCGGTACGCGCGGTGCACGACCTTCTCGGCCCGGGCCCAGTCGTGGTGGAAGTAGAGCGTGGCGCCGTGGTCGATCAGCCACAGGCCGCCGTGCCAGATCAGCAGGTTCGGGTTGCGCCAGCTGCGGTCCACGTTCTCCACGAACGCGTCGAAGGCCAGCACCCGGCTGGCCAGCCCGGCCTCGACCGGGTGCGCGTTCGGGTCGTAGCCCAGCGCCCCGGGCAGGAAGTCCATCCCCAGGTTGCCGCCGGCGCTCGCCTTGATCAGCTCCTGGACCTCTTCGTCCGGCTCGGCGCGGGCCACCACCGGGTCGAGTTCGACCCGGGCCAGCTCCGGCATCGGGAGCCCGAGCCGCCGCGCGAGCTCCCCGGAGATCACCTCGGCGACGAGCGCTTTCGGGCCCTGGCCGGCGCCGCGGAACTTCACCACGTACGTACCGAAATCGTCGGCCTCGACCACGCCGGGCAGCGACCCGCCCTCGCGCAGTGGGGTGACGTAACGAATGGCAGTGACCTGACGCAGCACGCCCCGAGCCTAGGCCAGCGGATGCCGGGGTCCCGCCCCGGCATCCGCCGTGCATGTCACGTGGTGGGCGGTCCCTGGCGGCGCAGTTCGTCGACCTTCGTCATCGCCGTGCGCAGCTCGGACAGCCAGTCCTCGGTGTGCTGGCCGACCAGCCGGACGCACCAGGCCAGCGCGTCCGAACGGGACCGGGCCACCCCCGCGTCCACCAGGGTGTCCAGCACCTGCCGCTCGGGCTGGCGCAGCCGGGTCATCACCGGTGCGGCCAGGTGCGTGTAGAGCTCCGCGGTGTCCCCGCAGCGGGCACCCCAGGCGACCTTGCGCTGGTAGCGGTGCTCGACCTGCCGGGCGACCCGGATCCGGTCGTCGCGGGTGTTCTCCCGGAACTGGGTGATCCGCCCGCCGTGCGCGGCGGCCCGGTCCGCCTCGGTGGACTCGGCGGCCAGGTCCGGCTCGGGCAGCCGGCCCCAGATGATGATCTCGTCGCGGTCCACGACGACCTCGGGCGGCTCGATGAACCACCCGTCCGGCACCGCCCCGGTGATCCAGGCGGCAGCGTCGTCAGCGGGCGGCGGTTCGGTGCGTGCCCCGGGCGGGGCGGGTCGGAAACGCATGACGACCTCCTCGGTCTTGCAGTGATTACATGCTTACACCGCAATCGCGTAAGTGGCCAGTGGTCGACATCTCGGCGGTCTTCCGGCTAAGGTGCTGTTTGAGCGGTCGCTCAAACGGGGGGTGACCGCTCCCGAACATTGGCGTCCGCGAGAGGAAATCGGTGAGCGACACCAAGCAGCGCCTGCTCGACGGCGCCCTGGCCGCCGTCCGCGAACACGGCGTGACCGGCACCTCGGCCCGGACCATCGCGGCCGCCGCCGGAGTGAACCAGGCGCTGGTCTTCTACCACTTCGGCTCGGTCGACGAGCTGCTCGGCGCGGCCTGCCGGCAGGCCACCGAGCAGCGGGTGGCGCTCTACGCCGGCCGGTTCGCCGCGGTCACCTCGCTGCGCGACCTGCTCCAGGTGGGCCGCGACCTGCACACCGCCGAGCTGGCCGAGGGCAACGTCTCGGTGCTCGCGCAGACCCTCGCCGCGGCGCAGAACAACGAGCGGCTGGCCGAGCCGATCCGGGCGACGTTCCAGCTGTGGACCGGCGAGATCGAGGCGGTGCTGCGCCGGGTGCTGGCCGGCTCGCCGATCGCCGAGGTCGCCGACCTGCCCGGCCTGGCCCAGGCGATCTCCTCGGCGTTCGTCGGCCTGGAGCTGTTCGAGGGGATCGACCCGGTCGGCGGGCAGCGCGCGATGGACGCCATCGACCAGCTCGCGGTGCTGGTCGAGGTGCTCGACGAGCTGGGCCCGCTGGCCACCCGGGTGCTGCGCTCGAGAATTAAAAAAGTCGGCAAGAAGTAGAAAAGCGGCAAGAAGGAGAAACTCAGAGCACGAACGCGTCCGTCCACAGCTGCCGCGACCGCCCGGACAGCGCCTCCATCAGCCCGACCGCCTGCCCGTCGGTCAGCCCGGCCACGAAGTCGATCACCGCGCGCCCACGCGCCCGGCTCAGCCGTTGCGGCGTGCCGTCCGGCAACTCCGCCTCGGCCAGCTCGACCAGGTCCCGCAGCCTCCGCGGCAGCCGGTCCTCCTCGTCCGGGTCGCCGAGCCAGCTCAGCAGCGCCTCGACCAGCGAGGACAGCAGCCGGCCCTGACCGCGCTGGTGCAGGGCCAGGTCCGGCCGGGCCAGCACGAACCGGTTCTGCACGAACTTGAGGACCTGCACCTCGTGCCACTGGGCCACGGCCAGCTGCGCGTGTCCGCTGCGGATCGCCGCCTGCTCGGTGAGCCCCACCGAGTCGACGAGCCGCCGGGTCCAGGTTGCCGAGAACGCCGCGACCCGCGCCTCGGCGGCCACCGACCCGTCGAACGGCTCGGCCAGCAACCCGTCCACCAGCTCGGCCCGGACCAGCTCGACCGCGTCGGCGAACGCGCTGTCGTCGGCGATCCAGTCCTCCTTGCGGTGCAGGCTCAGGCGCAGCGACTCGATCGCCCCGCCGGCCCGCTTCAGGTCGGTGGAGGGGCCCCAGCGCTGCCAGGCGAGCAGCTCGGCGGCGACCGCGCCCTGCTGCAGCACGCCGACCCGGTGCACGTCCTCGAGGTCGTGGATGGCGTACGCGATGTCGTCAGCGGTGTCCATCACCGAGGCCTCGACGGTCTGCTGCCAGTCGGCGACCCGGCCGGCGAACGGCGCCCGGGCCGCCCGTACGTCGGCGACCTCGGTGGAGTACGCCCCGAACTTCGCCGAGCCGCCCTCCTCGTCGTCGGCGTGCGCGGCCGCCCCGCGTGGCGGCGGGTCCATGAACCGGGGGTGCGGCTCCGGGTGCCCGTGCCGGGTCCACGGGTACTTCAGGATCGCGGCGCGGGTGGCGTTCGTCAGGTTCAGCCCGATGGTGGCCTGCCCGCGGATCTCGGTGCTGGTCACGATCCGGTACGACTGGGCGTTGCCCTCGAAGCCGTCGGCCAGGCCGAGCCGCTGCCGGGCCAGCCGGTCCAGCACCCGCTCGCCGAGGTGGCCGAACGGCGGGTGGCCGAGGTCGTGGGCGAGCGCCGCGGCTTCCACCACGTCCGGGTCGCAGCCGCCCAGCTTCTCGCTCAGATCCGGCTCACGGGCCTGGATCCGCTCGGCGATGGCCCGGGCCACCTGGGCGACCTTGAGGCTGTGGGTGAGCCGGTTGTGCACCAGCAGTCCGGCCCCGCCGGGGCTGATCACCTGGGTGACCCCGGCGAGGCGGGCGAAGAAGGGTGAGCTGACGATCCGGTCCCGGTCCACCCGGAACGGGCTGAACGCTAGGTCACCTGGTGCGACGGTGCTGTCGCCGAAGAGCCGTCGGGCCCGTGGATCGTCCATCCACCGGAGGTTACCGGGACTGCAGAGCGTCCAGCGCGACGGCCATGGCGATGACCAGGCGACGGTCCAGGTTCGGGTCCAGGATGGCGACGTTGTAGGTGTCCCGCAGGCCCCACTTGCGCTCCACCGAGAACACCGTGTTGCCGTTGACCTGGAAGTCGAAGTGGTACGGCAGCCAGGACAGGTAGTCCACGAACCGGCGCAGCAGGGCCACGAACAGGTTCCGCTCCTGGCCGACGGCCTCGTAGTAGCCGGGCTGCTCGAGCACCCAGGTGGAGCGGAGCAGCGAGGCGCCGAACTTCTTGCGGAACAGGCCGATCGGGTTGCCGATCGCGTCGAAGATGTCGTAGGTCGCGCCCAGGTCGATCACCTGACGGGCCTTGAAGCCCAGGACCGGCACCTGCTTGGTGTCGTCGGTGTAGAGCGTGACCTGCTCTTTGAACGCCAGCCTCTTCTGCTGGGCGAAGGCGAGGACACCGGCCTCCTGGCCGTCCGGCGTGACACCGTGTACCTCGTACTGGTTGACCATGAAACGGATGCGCTGGCGCACGATGAGCTGCTGCTGCGCCTGAAGGATATCGATCGTCACGGCGGCAGTGTGTCATACGCGTCACTTGCTGAGTGCCAGCTCAGGGAGGCGGTGGGCGAGAAGAGCCGGATCGGGTCAGACTGGGGGGCATGGCGAAGCGTGTTCGTACCCGTACGGTGATGGCTCTGGCTCTCGGGGCCGCGGCGGTCTGGGCCGCTCGCGATCTGCCCGCGCAGATCGGCGCGAGAGCGCGCGGCGCACGCCGCGCCCGGATGGAGTCCTCACCGCAGTTCTCCGGTGGAAAGTTCCGCAACACCGTGCCGGCCACCGAGGTGGCCGCTGCCTCCATGCCGCGGCTGTTCATCTCCGCGGTCACCGACACCGAGTCCCGCAAGCCGCACCTGCCGGTCCCGGTGGTCAACCCCGGCCCGGCGTCGGCCGACGGCCTGCACGTCACCTGGTACGGCCACTCGTCCGCCCTGATCGAGATCGAGGGCCGCCGGGTGCTGCTCGACCCGGTCTGGAGCGACCGCTGCTCCCCGTCCCGGCTGGCCGGCCCGCGCCGGCTGCACGAGCCGCCGGTCCCGCTGCGCGAGCTGCCCCCGCTGGACGCGATCGTGATCTCCCACGACCACTACGACCACCTCGACATGGTCAGCATCCAGAACCTGGTCGACCTGCAGGCCGCGCCGTTCCTGGTGCCGCTCGGCGTCGGCGCCCACCTGGAGCGCTGGGGCGTCCCGGAGTCCCGGATCGTCGAGCTGGACTGGAACGAGTCCCACAAGATCGGCACGCTCGAGCTGATCGCCACCCCGGCCCGGCACTTCTCCGGCCGCGGCTTCAACCGCGACGAGACCCTCTGGGCCAGCTGGGTGATCAAGGGCCCGACCCGCCGCGCGTTCTACTCCGGCGACACCGGCTACTTCCCCGGCTTCGCCGGGATCGGCGCCCAGCACGGCCCGTTCGACGTGACGTTGGTGCAGGTCGGGGCGTATGGCGACGCCTGGCCCGACATTCACATGTTCCCGGAGGACGGCGTCTCGGTCCACCTCGACGTCCGCGGCGGGCTGATGATCCCGGTGCACTGGGCGACGTTCAACCTGGCCCTGCACGACTGGCCGGAGCCCGCCGACCGCACCTGGCGCGAGGCGAAGGCCCGCGACGTGCGCCTGGCGATCCCGCGCCCGGGCGAACGCGTCGATGTCGACAACCCGCCCCCGGTCGACGGCTGGTGGCAGCAGATCGCGTGATCGTCCCCGGCGACGCACGCACGAAGATCAAATTCAAGATCAAGATGTCGTGCGTCCGCCGGGGTACAGACCGCCGCTCCCGCCGGGACCCCTCCGGGCTCGGCTGGCCGCTACGCGTCCAAAACGCCAAGCCCTCCAGGGCGACGTCCGCGTGTGGTCCCGGTAACCCCACGTTGCGTGTGAAGTTCAGGCGCGCTCCGCACCAAAAGTCCCCACACTCGGGGTCACCCCACGTTTGCGTGTGAAGTTGGGGTGCGGAGCGCACCGAAAGTCCCCACACTCGGAGTCCCCCACGTCTGCGTGGGGAGTTTGGGTGCGGAGCGCGCCGTAACTTCACACGCTCGGGTGGGGGCGTTGTGGGGTGAAGGTGTCGGGCAGCGGGAGGTGGAAGCGGGCGCAGAGCAGCGGCACGTCGTGGTGGTCAGCCGCCCGGGGCGGGTACCCGGTGTGCCAGCGCACCGACCAGGCCGCCGCCTCGCAGCGGACCGGGCGCCCCGCGATCTCACCCCGGCCGGCCAGCGCCTCCGCCGGGAACGTGTGCCCGCCCACCACCGAGCCGTAGTGGATCTGACCGTCCGCCCGTACCTCGTAGAGGTGCAGGTCGACGCGGAGCCGGCCGCCGTCGTGCAGGACGAAGTTCCACGGCCGGTCGCCCGGCCACGGGAACACCCGGTCGACGCCGAGCCCGGCGAACCCCTGGAACGCCGCGCCCAGTTCCGCGGCCGGCAGCCACAGATCCAGGTCGGAGTGCTCCCGGGTCTGCTCGCCGAGCAGCGCGTCCACCGCCCAGCCCCCGCTGAGGCACACCGCCACCCCGCGCGCCTCCAGCGCGTCGAGCACTGTCACGACGTCCGCAGCCGTACCGATGTGTTGGTCCACGGGACCAGCTAACCCGATCAGCGGGCCAGGTCGTAGACGGCGACGGTCAGGCTGATCAGGGCGACGAGCGCGCCGACGGCTAATCGGAGCGTGTGCGCCCAGGCGATGCGGCGGTTGCGGCGTGCCGAGCGCCGCGCGTCGCGGACGTCCCGCCAGGCCGCCTGGGCGCGGCCGACGCGGTAGGCGATCACCGGGACGGCCCCGGCGGCCAGCAGGGTGCCGACGATCTGCGGTGTCATGGCGGTTCCCCTCGGTAGGTGAGCCGCCAGTCTGTACGTCACCGACCGCCGCAATCCAGGGGATACTCGGGCAGATAGGGCGAACAATCCGCCGCCCTGGCACGGACCGTGACGAACTCTTCTGTCGTATTCCGGTCAGCTCGCCGGGACGCACACCTCGACCGCACCGGGCACGACCGACACCGAGAACTTCTTCGTCCGGTTCCGGGCGCCGCCGTCCAACTCGTACTCCAGCTTCGAGCCGAGCTTGACGTCGACCTTCCGGGCCCTGGTCATCCGGACGAACGGCGAACTGTCCGACCGGCCCACCGCCATCGTGCCCAGCGCCCGCGCCCACTGCAGCGCGCCCTGCGCGGTCGTCACCCCGACGTCGAGCCAGCCGTCGTCCGGCGACGCGTCGTCGAACGCCTGGATCCCGCCGGTGATCGTCCCGACGTTGCCGATCAGCACGCAGGTCGCGTCGTCGTCGAACCAGGTCGTGCCGTCCACCTTGATCTTCGTGCGCGGTGCCTCGCCCTCGACGTGCCGGATGCCGGTCCAGACGTAGGCGAGCTTGCCCAGCCGGTCCTTCAGCGCGCCGTCCGCGTCTTTGATCATCGCGCCGTCGAAGCCGACCCCGGCCATCACCGCGAAGTGCTCGTCGTTCACCAGGCCCAGGTCGAGCCGGCGCCGCGAGCCCTCGAACGCGATCTCCACGGCCTTCTCGAGATCGGTGGGGATGCCCAGGTTGCCGGCGAGCAGGTTGCCGGTGCCGGCCGGCATGATCGCGACGGGGACCTTCGCGCCGTCGGTGGCCACCACGTCCAGGGCGCGCTGCACCATCCCGTCACCGCCCCAGACCACGAGCAGGTCCGGCTTCTCGGCGAGCGCCTTGCGTATCTTGGCGGGTGCCTTGCGGCTCTTCGGCACCTCGTACCAGATCAGGTTTTTGATCTCGCGGTCGGTGAGCCGGCGGCGGAGCTCGTCGAGTCCACCGCCGAGGGTCTTTCCTTGGTGGGCAACGACGGCGATCGTGCGGGGGGTTCGCATATCGCCGCCGTTACCCGGACCGGCGCGCTTCCAACCACTGGTCGCCCAGCGGCCGGGATCAATTGACGGTTTCCCGCATCCGTTGCTCGGCGACCGCGCTGCGGACCACCATGAGCCGCAGTTCCAGCTCGTCGGAGACCAGCGCGGCCAGGTGTTCCAGGGCCTTGAGCTGGCGGGCCGAGGCCTCCCGGGGCCGGCTGTCGATCACGTTGACCGTGCCCAGGCGGTACCCGTCGTGGGTGCGGATCGGCGCCGCGGCGTAGAAGCGCAGCCCCAGCTCACCCCGGACCAGCGGATGCTCCAGCGTGCGCGGGTCGACCGCGGCGTTGTTGATCACGTAGACGTCGTCCTGGGCGATCACCGACGCGCACAGGCCAGGTTCCTTGCCGAGCTGGCGCACCCCGGTCAGGCCCTGGCAGGCGGCCAGCCAGACCCGATCCTGCTCGACCAGCGACACCGTCGCGATCGGAGTGTCGAAGATGGCGCCGGCCACGAACGCGATCCGGTCGTACGCATCCTCGACCGGTTGGTCCACCAGCCGGTAGCGGCGCACCGCCGCGAGCCGGGCCTGCTCCTGCGGGTCCACATTGTCCAGGTATTCATAGGCCTGCGATTCCACTGTCATGGATGCGAGCCTATGCCGGTCCCGGGTGGTCGGCGTCACACAACCGGTCAGTCAGCCGCACCTTGGTTATCGCCCGGCCGGTCACCTCGACCACCTCCGCGGTCAGGCTGGGCAGCGTCACCACCTCGCCGGGCGCGGTCGGGATGTGCCCGAGCGAGGCCAGCACCATCCCGGCGATCGTGGTGTAGTCGCCGTGCCCCTCCAGCCCGAGCGCGTGCAGCGGGTGCGAGCCCGGTACCAGCAGGGCGCCGTCCGGTTCCCGGACCGCCGCGGCCGCGTCCCGGTCGGTCTCGTCGTAGATCTCCCCGACGATCTCCTCGACCAGGTCCTCCATGGTCACGATGCCGTCCACCGAACCCCGCTCGTCGACGACCAGGGCCAGCTGCCGGCGTTCGGCCCGGAGCTGGCGCAGCGCGTCCGACACCCGCAGCGTGTCCGGCAGGTAGACACACTGCCGGGCCAGCTCGTCCAGCGGCGCGTCGGTGCCGATCAGGTCGCGCAGGTGCACCACGCCGGTCGCGTCGTCCAGCCCGGCCGGCCCGGTCACCGGCGCCCGGGAGTGCCCGCCGTCGATCAGCAGCCGCAGCGCCACGGCCGCCGGCGTGCCGCTGGGCAGGGTGAGCACGTCCCGGCGGGGGACCATGATCTCCCGAAGGCTCCGGTCGGCGATCTCGAAGGCACCGGAGATGATGCTCCGCTGCTCGGCGGAGAAGTCCTGCTGTGCGGCGACCAGCTCGCGGATCTCCTCGGTGGTGACCTCCTCGCGCTGCGCGTCCGGGTCGCCACCGGCCAGCCGGACCACCCCGTCGGTGGCCTTGCCGAGCAGCCACACCAACGGCCGGGACGCGGTGGAGAGCAGGTCGATCGGCCGGGCCACGGCCAGCGACCAGCTCTCGGCGCGCTGCATCGCGATCCGTTTCGGCGCCAGCTCGCCGAGGACCAGCGTGGCGAACGCCAGCGCCACGGTGACCAGCATGACCGCGACCGGACGGGCGGCCGGGCCGAGGAGGCCGAGCGGCTCGATCAGCGGCGCGGAGAGCGCCACCGCGGCGGTCGCCGAGGCCAGGAACCCGGCCAGGGTGATGCCGATCTGGATGGTGCCGAGGAACCGGTTCGGGTCACGGGCGAGCCGGGCCAGTACCCGGCCGCGGCGGGTCTGCCGCTCCAACCGCTGCACCTGGCTGTCCCGCAGCGAGACCAGGGCCATCTCGCTGCCCGAGAACACGGCGTTGATCAGCACCAGAATCAGGACGAGAAGGATTTCACCGCCCGTACCATCCACCCGGACACGGTAGCGGTTTCAGAAGCGGGCGAAGGACCGCACGGGCATCCGGGGACCGTATTTGGGCGCGGTCAGCCCGCCCATGGCGAGCAGGTCACAGACCCGGCCGCGGTGCCCCGGGAACGGCGCGAGCAGGGTGAGCATCCGCTCGTCGGTGCCGCGGGGCTCGCCGGCCAGGGCGTACGCCACGGTGTTGGGAATGTGAAAATCGCCGACACTCACCGCGTCGGCGTCGCCGTAGGCGACCCGGACCACCTCGGCCGCGGTCCACGGTCCGATCCCGGGCAGCGCGGTCATCCGCCGGACCGCCTCGGCCGAGCCGGCGCACCGCTCCAGACGGGCGGCCACCTGTGCGGCGCGCACCAGGGTCTGGGTGCGGCGCTGCTCCACGCCGAACGGATGGAACTCCCAGTAGGGAGTGGCCGCCACGGCGTCCGGGTCGGGCGGCAGGACCAGACCGGCAGGTCCGGGCGCCGGCTCGCCGAAACGGCGGCAGATCTCCCGGTACGACCGGTGCGCTTCCTTCCCGGTCACCTTCTGCTCGAGGATCGCCCGCAGCAGGCGCGGGAAGACCTGCCCGGTGGCCGGCATCCGCACCCCGGCGAACGTCCTGGCCAGCCGGGCGACCACCGGATGCCCCGCGGCCAGCTCGGCGAACGCGGTGAGGTCGTCGCGGAGCCCGGCGATCGCGTCCGCCCGCTCGGCGACCCAGGCCGCCCCGGGCCCGTGACCGGTGGCCAGCAGCTCCCCGCCGGAGCGGGCCAGATGCAGGGTCGCAGGACCCTCCGGGGTACGCAGGGCCAGCCACAGTTCGTCGTCCCGGAAGTGCCCGCAGGGATCGTGCCCGGGGACCAGCAACGGTCGCACCGAGGCGCCGAACTGATACCGCTCGGGCGGCGTCAGCAGGCGTCTCACCTCGGCAGTCGCCGGTGAAGCGGTCACCGGTGGAACTGTGCCACCTGAACAGGGCGGGGACAAGCCGATGGCCCTGTCCCCGGTGCTGGGGTCAGGGCCATCGGGCGGTGATCGAACACCCGAGAAGGCTCGATCACCCGGGTGCGGAGCAGGTGCCCCGGGTGGAGGCCGGGCAGCCGCGGTTCGCGTCCGGCAGGGGGAAGGACGGACGGCGGGCCCGAAGGGGGGTCCCGGTGAGCTTGCGGCTCTCCGGTTCGGGCCCGCCGAGCGGCTGTGCTCCGCGAGCAGTAGTACTCAGCGCCGTAGGGGCGGTGCTGTCTTTCAGCGCACCCGAATCTTGACCACGTCGAACGCCGGGGTCTGGTTGGCGCGCTCCATCATCGGGATGCGGTGCGAGCCGTCACCGGCCCACGAGGCGCACTGTGCGGTGCCGGCCTGCGGCAGACCCGGCACCTGGATGGCGACGGTGTCCGGGGTGGCGCCGCCCTTGCTGTCCTCGGTCGCCACGAAGAACGCCGGCACCGGCTCCGGGGCCGGAGCCTCGTTGAGGTTGGCGAGCATCCGGCAGGCGGTGTGGAAGTGCCCGCGGACCAGGCCGTTCTGCAGGACGCTGGACTCGACGTAGTACCCGCCCTGGCCGGCCGCGAGGAAGCGGTCCCGGATCAGGTTGCGGGTGCTGATCTGCAGCGTGAACGCCTGGTTCCGGTTGACCTGCCGCGGCGCCGCGGTGATCAGCAGCGACGGGTTGTTGGCGGCCGAACCGACCTCACCGAACTCGGTGGAGACGCAGCGGTCACCCTTCTGGAAGCCGTCGTGCGCCTCCAGGTTGGAGGTGTCGCAGCTGTTCGTCAGGATGCCGAGGCCGGCGCCGGGCGGCGGGGTGGCCGGCGCCGTGGTGGCACCGCCGTTGTCGCCGCCGTTGTTGTTACCGCCGTTGTTGTTGCCACCGTTGTTGTTGCCGCCGCCGTTGTTCTGGTCGTCGGCCGGCGCGCTGGTCTGCTCCTCGGCGGGGGCGCTGCTCTGGTCGCCGGCCGGAGCACTGCTCTGGTCGCCGGACGGAGCGGCGGTCGGCGCGCTGCTCGCGGCACCGCCGTTGTTCCCACCGTTGTTGCCGCCGTTGTTGTTACCGCCGTTGTTGTTGCCACCGTTGTTGTTGCCACCGTTGTTGTTGCCGTTGCCACGGCGACGGGTGGTCTGCGCGTTGGTGGCCGCGACGTTGTTCATCACCCAGTCCCGGCAGCGGGCCCGGACCTGTTCGGTGGTCGCCACTTCCGCCGAACCGTCGTCCGGGTGCTGGGTGACCTGGCCGTTGTTCGTGGTGTACGTGGTGCGCCGGGTGTTCGTGGAGAGCTTGGTCTGCCCGCCGGACTTCAGGTTGTCGCACGCGGCCAGCGCCGACTTGGTGTTGTCGTTGGTGCTGGCGCTCGAGATCTGCGTGACCGTCACGATGCCGCCGAACGCAGCCAGAGTGGCGGCGACAGCGATGATGCGGCGACGCCCGCTGAACCACGGGGAGGTGGAGGTACTAGCGCGCCGGTACTTGGACCTTCGCATTTGGGTGACACCTTTCTTCGTCGCCGTCGGGGCGAGTTCTCTCGGGCTACCGCGCTCGGAAGATGCGCATGGTCGTGATGACACCGACCACCAGCGCGGCGGCAAGGACGAGCAGGATTACGGTGTTGCTGAGTCCCGGGATCCCGCCACCGGTGGACGCGGCGGCAAGCATCTGGTTGTCGATCGGGACGGGGCCCTTCTGACCGGTCGCCGGGGCGGCCGCGGTGGGCAGCGCGGCGTAGTCGACGATCCCGCTGCTCTCCAGCAGCGTCATGTGGGTCATGACGAACTGGTTGGCCTGCTGGGCCAGCTTCCGGACCGTGTCGTTCCGGGTCGTCGCCCGGATCGTGGCGATGGCCGGGAAGATCTTGCCGTGCGCGGCACGGAGCCGGTCGATGAAGATCTGGTCGAACTGGGCGCCCTTGGCGTTCTCCATCTCGTTCAGCCAGCCCTGCTGATCATCATTGGGCTTGGCCGGGAGATCGATACCGAGCTTCTTGGCCGCCGCACGGTCCAGGTTGTCGAGCGCCACGTGCTGCGCCGCGATCGACTTGCCGATCTTGACGACGTTCGGGTCGTCCGACTTCTCCTGGGCCATGTTGCCGGCCGGGATCTCCCAGAGGCCGGCCAGTCGTACCTTGATCACGAAGTCTTGGTCAGCGGCGCTGACCGAGCCCTTCGCGGAGTCGGAGAGCCCGGTGTTCGGGGGTACCGGAACCGCGTCGTCAGCTCGGGCGGCCGAGGCCGGCGTCAGCATGAAGGCCAACGTCACGGCCGCGGCACCCATCAGCCAGCGGGGGATAGGGGCGGACTTCATCTCTACTCCAACCTCAGTAGCTGTAGTCGCTGCCGGAGTCGCCACCGGCGTCGCCGCCGGTCGCGTCCGCGGGCGGAGCCACCGGCTTCGAGATCTTGGGGAGGCAGGTGAGGTTCTTGGTGCCGGTCGGCGTGATCACGAACCACTTGCCGTTGACGTTCTGGCCCTTCCACTGCCCCGGCTTCTTGTCGCCGACGTAGCGGTAGAGCGGCCAGCCCTTGAGGGTGAGCTGCTTCGTGCCGTCCGCGCGGGTGACCGTGCCGACCAGGCTGGCGCTGACGCCCTTGAGGGTCGGCTCGCCGTCGTTCGTGGTCGCGGGCGGCCAGATCTTCGCGCACTCGCCGTTGCAGTTGGACTTCGACGGGTCGTCGCCGTCGCTGTCGAACCGGTAGAGCACGAAGCCGTCCTGGTCCTCGACGACCTTGCCCATCTTCGCCACCGACGTGCCGGTGAGTGACTTGGTCACCAGGTCGTCGCTGACCTCGGCGGCGTTGGCGTCACCCGCCTCGGCCGGGCCGGTGGCCTCGGTGGTCGGTGCGACGTTCGGGTCGACCGCACCGTCGGTCGCTTCCGCACCCGGGGTGGCGGCGACGTCGGCCGCGGCAGGTTCAGCGGCGTTGCCGTAGTCAGCCGGGTCGTATCCGGCGGGAGCGCAGCCGGGCAGTGCAAACACTGCCGCCAGCGCTGCGCTGACGACCATCAACTTACGCTTCTCCGGAACCACGTGGCCCCTCCAGCTGATCGAAACCCTCTGCCATTTCCGCGCAGTAGTACGGGACCCGTGCGGTGGCGGATGAATATTCGGCTCGATCAAATTGGGGAATTTTTGTTTGAACCCTGCGCCCGGCCGCGTACGTATGGGAAAGGCTCACACGGCGAAAAAGGGTCCAGCCGATACCGGCTGGACCCTTTTAGTGTTCGTACGATTACGGAACGCTGATAAGCGTCTCGCCGGTCCCGTTGGCGGTGAGTTCCTGGACCTGCACGTGGGCGATGTCCTCCCGTGCCGTGCCGGTCACCGCCTGCAGCATCAGCGGGGCCGGGTTGGCCGCGGTGCCCCAGCCCTTGTCACCGATCGTCCAGGTGGCCACCCGCTCGGACGTGCCGTCGGTGCGCACCAGGACCAGACCGCAGGTCTTCGGTCCCTTGAGGTTGGAGACCGCGAAGGAGATCTGGGTGCCCCAGTCCTTCTTCTCCAGGCCCACGGCGGCGCTCACTCCGGTCCGGGAGTCGGTGCCGTCGTAGTTCTGGCCGGGCAGCTGGGTGCCGCCGATGCCGACGCCGTCGCTGTCCGGCAGCGGGTCGAGCTGGCGGCTGTCCCGCTGGGCGACCTGGTTGCCGGTGCCCGGAGTGGTGGCGTCGGTGCCGAGCCACTTGCCGCCGGCGAAGAGCGCGCCGATCGACAGCATGGCGAAGACGACCACCGCGGCGGCGAGCGAGTACAGCCGGCGGCTGTTCGCCTTGCGCCGGTCGGTGCGCACCTCGCGGATCATCTTGTTCAGCAGCGCGCCGTCCTGCTCCGCCTTCTCCGCGGCCAGCAGGGCTTCCGCGTCGACGTCGGCGAGGACGTCCGCCACCTGTACGAAGGACTCCAGCTCGAAGGCGCACTGCGGGCACTCGATCAGGTGGTCCTCGAAGCGTGACGCGTCGTGGTCGCCGAGCACGCCCAGCGCGTACGACGCGACGTCGTAGTGATCTTCCTGGGTCATGATGTCACCCCCCGCTGCTGCAGAGCGGTACGCAGCGCACGCAGAGCGTAATACACCCGGGACTTCGCGGTACCCAACGGAAGGTTGAGCTGCTCGGCCGCCTCGGGCACGGTACGGCCCCGGAAGTACGTCTCGATCAGGATCTCCCGGTGGGAATGACTCAGCTGGCGGAGCGCATCCGACACCGTCATGGACTGCAGCACGCGATCGGTGTCGTCCGCGGTGCTGGGGAAGCTCTCCAGCTCGCGGTCGTACGTCTCGGCCGGTCGGGCGTTGGCGCTGCGGTGCTCGTCGATGGCGATCCGCCGGGCCACCGTGACCAGCCACGGGCGCAGCGACTGCTGGCCCTGTGCGCCGAGCCGGTGGGCGTTGCGCCAGGCCCGCAGCAGGGTCTCCTGCACGATGTCCTCGGCCCGCTGGCGGTCACCGCCGGTCAGCCGGAGGACGAACATCAGCAGAGGGCCGGCGTGCTCCTCGTACAGCAGCTTGACGAGAGTGTCCTCGTGGCTCGCACCGGTCTTCGGCGCTTCGTGCCGAGCCGACTGTCGGGGGATCACCGAACCGTCATCCTGGGCATCACCACGGCCTCCGTCGAGTGCTTGCCACCTACTTCCGGAGTGTCGCGCCATCACACGCACCCTCTCCGGCGTGAGCCGCTTCTCGGCCACCGCATGCATCGATACCTCCACCCGGACACTTCCCCGTCGCCTGAGATACGGCTGGGATGCCCGGCTGGGATCAAAGCTGGCTCGAGATTTTCCGGGACACTCGGTCTCAAGGGTCCTCCGCAGGTGGTGACGATCGAGGGCGTGCCGGGCTGCGGATCATGGGGGGATTGATCTACGCCGATTCGGACGCCAGGTAAGGCGGAATGATACTCAGTGACATCGGGCCCGAGACATGCCTCTGGAAATAATTCTCGGGGTCCGGGAGAGCGTGATCTCGCTCCGTGAACAACCGATTCCGCTGGGTGTGCACGGATGAGTAATGTGTGGTGAATGACGGGGTCCGCGGGCCGTTCGGAGGATGCCCGGTTATCTCTTGGACCCTTTCGGGCGACACCCGGTGGGGAGCGCTCCCATTTTCTGATCCCGCTGCTCGCGCGCCTACAGATCTTGTAAGCGGCTGTTTACCTGTTCGCCCGCTGTGTGGTCATTCGAGAAAGACCCGATCGAGTGACCGAAGAATTCGATCAAATTCGCACAACCGGGTCACTTGTTCCGGTATACGGGCACCCGTCCCGATAAGTGAGATGGGTGCCCGCATGCCGGAAAGAGTCAGCGTGTGCGGGCGGTCGCCAGAGCGAGCGCGCGGTGCAGCACCCGCGCGTCACCGAGCATTCCGCGCAACCGGCGCTCCAGGCCGGCGATCGGCACCAGGTTCTGCGGCGCCCGCGGATCCTTGTACGACGCCGACGCGAATCTCGGCAGCGTCGCCGACGACAACCCGGCCAGCTCGACCGCCTGGTCCACGGTCAGATCCGGCGAGCACTCCACCCGGACGATCCCGGACCACGGCGCCCCGGTCGCCCCGGGCAGTCGCAGGTACCACGACCAGCCGCCCCAGACCGTGCCGAGGTGGAAGACCGGGGTCCGCTGGCCGGGCTTCAACGTGGTCACCACAGTGGTCAGCGCGGCCGGCAGGTACTGCTTCTGCTGGGTCTTGATGTACCCGATGGTGCGGGGCAGCTGCCGCCGGTTGCGCAGCGGACCGTCCACGATCAACAGGTCCGCGCCGTCCGAGCCGCCGTCCCGGGCCGCGCTCGAGATGTCGATCTCCAGCGCGGTGAGCGGCGCCTGCACGGCGGGCGGCAGCTTGCTCGCCTCGCCGGTCCCGCTGATCCGGTGGACCTGGTAGCGGACCGTGCCGGCCTGCAGGTCACCGGCGCTCGGGCTGGCGGTGAACAGGCCCCGGCCGACCCGGGCGCCGACCAGCTCGGCGGCGCCCCGGGCCAGGTCGCAGCGGACCACCCCGGCGGCGTACGACGCGGCCAGCCCGGGATAGGAGGTGCCGTCCTCCTCGGCCGTCCACAGTCCGGCGTCGTTGCGCCGCACCCCGTCGACCAGGAACACCACGTCCGGCGGGCGGGCGCCGGGCGGCACCCCGATCGGCGCCCACTCGGCGGCCGGCACCTCGACATCCGTGTCCACCTGGGCGCTCGACGGCGAGGCCGGCCCCTCCGGGTCACCACCCTCGAACGACGTCCCGTAGGAGGGGTCCCACGCGTCGACGAACATCCGTGTCACAAGCCGACCCTCTCCACGTACGCGGTTCGCGCGTCCTTGTGCACCTCGAAGCGGACCGGCACCCGTTCGGCCAGCGCGTGCACGTGGGTGACCAGACCGACCATCCGGTCGCCGCGGGCCGCCAGGTTCTCCAGCGTCGCCGCGACCACGTCGAGCGTCGCCGCGTCCAGGGTGCCGAAGCCCTCGTCCAGCACGATCGACTCCAGGCTGGCCGCGGTGGTGCTCATCCCGGCGAGCTGCTCGGAGAGGGCCAGCGCGAGGGCCAGGGACGCCTGGAACGTCTCGCCGCCGGAGAGCGTGCGCACGCCCCGGCGCAGGCCCGCGTCGTGGTGGTCGACCACGAAGAACTCGCCCTTGTCGTGCATCAGCTCGTACTGCCCGCCGGTGAGCTCGCGCAGGATCCCGGACGCGCCGTCGACCAGCAGGTCCAGGGCCTCCTCGAGCAGCCAGCGCTCGAAGTTGTTGGCCCGCAGGTGCCCGGCGAGCGACTTCGCCACCCGGCTCTCCTGCTGCAAGACCATCCGCTGGTCCTGCTGCTCGCGGGCCTGCTCGAACCGCTCGGTCATCCGCTGCCAGGCGGCCTCGGCGCGTTCCGCGGTGACCGCGGCCGCCCGGATCAGGGTGGCCTCGGCGTCGGCGGTGACCGTCGGTGGCGTGGCCGGCGGCTGCACCTCGGCCGCGGTGAACAGCGCCACGATCGCGGCGTGCGCCCCGGCGGTGGCCTGGTGCGCCGCGGTCACCGAGCCCTCGGCCGCCGCCCGCGCGGTGGCCCGGGAGGCGTGCTCGGCCCGGGCCCAGTCGACCAGGGACGCCCACGCGCCGGCCAGGTCGTCCCGGTCGGCCGGCGGCGGCACGAACCGGGCCAGCCCGTCGCGTACCGCGTCGAACGTGCGCCACGCGGTGCGCTGCTGCTCCTCGGCGGTGCGGACCCCGGTCTGTGCGGCGCGCAGCCGGTCGCGGGCCGAGCGGACCGCGGCGGTGGCGTCCTCCAGCCGGCCCTGCAGCCGGGTGAACTCGGCGAGCCGCTGCTGGATCGCCTCCACCCCGGGCAGCCCCTGCACGGCCTTGCGCACCTCGGCGAGCCGGGTCAGGTGGTGCTCGTACTGGCCGCGTTTGCGCTCCAGGTCGCTCTCCAGGTTGCGGGCCACCGCGTCGCGCTGCTGGAAACGCGCGGTGGCCTGCTCGGCGGCCTCACGGGCGGCGTTGCCGGCCGCCTCGGCCAGCCGCACCGACGACTCGCGCGGCACCTGCGGCACCACCGTCACCTTCTGCTCGCAGACCGGGCAGTCGTGCCCGGCGACCAGGTGCCCGCGCAGGGCGCTGGCCCGGTCCCGCTGCTGCGCGTCCCGGTAGTCCTGCCGGGCCTGCTCCAGCAGCTGCTGGGCGCCGGTGTGCTCGGACTCGGCCAGGTCGGCGGAGGCCCGCGCGTCCCGGCACTCCACCTCGGCGACCGAGACCTTGCCGGCGAACCAGCCCTCCTGCTCGGTGAGCCGGTCCAGCTCGGTGTGCCGGTCCAGGGCCAGACGCAGCGACCCGGCGTCACCGGCCGCGGTCAGCTCGCCGCGGACCTTCTCCTCGGCCTCCTCGGCCTCGTGCACCGCCTCGGCGGCCTGCTCCGCGGTGGTCCGGGCCGCGGTGATCGCACCGGTCGCTTCGGCAAGACCCTTGGGGGTACGCACGGACGACAGCAGACCGAGCTCTGCGTCGAGGGTGTCCCGGGTGCCCCGAGCGGCCTCCTCCTCGGCCCGGGCGGCCCGCAGCCCGGGCACCGCGGCCTCCACCGCTCCGGTCAGCTCGCGCATCCGGGCCAGGTGCTCGGCGGCCGACTCGACCGCCTCGTCGGTGGCGTCCTCCAGGGCGGCCAGCGACTGATCGACAACGGTCAGCTTGGCGTCGGCGGTCTTGCCGCGCTCGGCCGCCCGGACCTGCACCCGCTCGTACATCTGCAGGCCCAGCAGGTTGATCAGGATCTGCTGCCGGGTGGCCGGCTTGGCGTGCAGGAAGTCGGCGAACTGGCCCTGCGGCAAGATCACGCAGCTGGTGAACTGCTCGTACGGCAGGCCGACCGCGGCCTGCACCGCCTCGTCCATCTCGGCCGGGACGCCGGCCAGCACCTCGCCGAGGTCGGCCAGGTCCATCCCGGTGTCCAGCTTCGACACGTCGAAACCGGCCGGCATCAGCTGCAGACCGGCGCCGGACGTCTTGACGTTGCCCCGGCCGTCGCGCCGGACCACCCGGGTCGCCACGTACCGGTCGCCGGCCGACTCGAAGACCAGCCGGACCCGGGCCTCGACCGCGGACGGCGCGAGCGCGTTGACGATGCCCCGGGCGCCGCCCCAGCGCGGGACCTGGCCGTAGAGGACGAAGCAGATCGCGTCCAGCACCGTCGACTTGCCCGAGCCGGTCGGGCCGACCAGCGCGAAGTAGTCGGCGTCGGTGAAGTCCACGGTGGTCTGGTCACGGAACACCGTGAAACCGGACATGTCCAGCCTGATGGGCCTCATTGGGTGCTGCTCACCTCGTCGTACAGCGCGTCGAAGAGTTCGCGGACGCCGTCCTCGGCGTTGCCGCGGCTGTCCAGGTAGTCGCCGAAGAGCTCACGCGGGGAGCGACCGGCGCGTTCCGCCGATCGGGCACCCGAGCGCTCGGGCAGCATGTCGGGGTCGATGCGGACCTCCAGGGCGTTCGGCAGCATCTCCTGCACGTCCTCGCGCAGGCCGGGGCGGGGCGCCTCGCGCACCAGGACACGCAGCCAGGCATCCGGAAGGTTCACCGTGGCGAGCTGTTCGAGGGTGCCGCGGACCGTGCGCAGGGTCAGCGCCGAAGTGACCGGCACGTCCCGGACCTGAGCGGCCTTGTCCACCGATACGTCGACGATCGCCACCGAGCAGACGTTCTCCTCCTCGCCGAAGTCGATCGCGAGCGGGCTGCCGCTGTACCGGGTCGGGCACGGTGCGATCACCCGCTGGGCGCGGTGCAGGTGACCGAGGGCGACGTAGTGCGCGTTCGGCGGGAAGACGGTGGCCGGCACCGCGTACCCCATGATGGTGTGCGCCTCGCGCTCGCCGCCGCCGGCACTCGCGCCGACCATGGTCAGGTGGGCGGTGACCAGGTTGACCACGCCGGGCTCGGCGAACGGCTCGCTGAGCTTGGCGAGCAGCCGGGCCATCAGGTCGGCGTAGGTCTGGTGCGCCTCGGCCTCGGTCAGCTCGTACATCTCGGCGGCCCGGACCGCGAACCGCTGGGAGAGGAACGGCAACGCGACCACGCGCCAGCGTTCGCCGCCCTCGGTCATCCCCTCGATCAGGAGATCGTTGAGGTTGTCCCGGACCGAGCCGCGCAGCTCGATGCCGGCCGCGTCGGCCCACGGCCGCAGCGCGTCCAGGGCCTGGCCGTTGTCGTGGTTGCCGCCGATCGCCACCACCCGCGCGCCGGTCTGCCGGAGCGCGGACAGCGCCCGGGTGACCAGCCGGGTGGCGTCCGCGGTCGGCGCGGCGGTGTCGTAGAGGTCGCCGGCGACGATCACCAGGTCCGGTTTCTCGGCCCGGGCTATCTCGATCACCTGGGCGAGCACCCGGGTGTGCTCCTCGAAGCGGTTCCGGCCCTTGAGAACCTTTCCGACGTGCCAGTCGGAGGTGTGGAGGATGCGCATCGCGAAACCTTAGCCTCGAAGATCAGAACGGAATGTCGTCGTCGTCGCCACCGGCCCGGCCGCCGATGACGGCGAACGGATCGGCGCCCTGGACTATCGAACGCAGCGTCTCGACCGGCGGGGGACCGGACTCGGACTTGCGGGTGGCCCAGGCCGGGAACGGGAACTCGACGCAGAGCGGGACCGGGATGTCCGGCTGGTTGACGAACATCGTGCCGGGCCGGGCCAGCAGGGCGCGCTGGCGCATGGCCGGGGGCAGGAAGCCGTACTCCGGCCTCGACGCCTCGGCCGGGTCGAGCCGGCCGACCACCCGGATCGCCGAGTTCGTGACGATCCGGCGCTCCACCTCGCTGGCGGTCTGCTGCGCGCCGATCAGGATCACGCCCAGGGACCGGCCGCGCTCGGCGATGTCCAGCAGCACCTCCTTGATCGGGGAGGAGCCCTCGCGCGGTGCGTACTTGTTCAGCTCGTCGAGGACGACGAAGAGCAGCGGGCGGCCGGTGCCGGACTTCTCCTTCTCCTCGAACTCGGTCTTGAGCGTCACGCCGACCACGAACCGCTGCGCGCGGTCCGGCAGGTTGTGCAGGTCGACGACGGTCACCTGGGCGCTGTCCGCGGTCTTGATCTGGTGCGGGCGGCGCTGGGCAAGGTCACCGCGGATCAGCCGGGACAGGTCGCGCTTGCTGTTGATCATGCGGCGGGCGAACGCGTTGACGGTGCCCATGTTGACCGCGCTGCCCGCCCAGATCGACCGGGTCTCGTCGTCGGTGAGCTGGTCGACGATGTGGTCGACGAGATCGCCGTACGACCCGATCCGGCGGCCGTCGATGCTGATCCCGCCCTCGGCCGGCACCGCGAACCGGTGCAGGTGGGCGGTGACCGAGTGGACCACCATCGTGTACTGCTGGCGCTCGTCGTCGGAGTCGGCGAACACGTACGGCAGCAGCTTGCCGGAGCAGAACTCCTCGAGCGTCCAGTAGAACGCGTCGACACCGGTCAGCCGGCTGCTCACGTCGGGGGAGCCGGACGAGTCGCCGGCCCGCGGCGGCGCGTAGACGCGCACGTCGGAGAAGGGCTGGGCGGGCAGGTCGAGCAGTTTGTACGCCGCGCGGGTGTTGTCGTCGAGCTTGGTGTTCGGGTGGTCCAGGAAGAGCAGGTCCTCGCCCTTGACATTGAAGATCAGCGCGCGGGCGTTGGCGCCGTCGGCACCCAGCTGCCCGGACCGGAAGACCGAGTAGAGCAGGAACGTCGCGAAGCTGGTCTTGGTGGCCACGCCGGAGATGCCGGAGATCGAGACGTGGGCGCCCCGGGTGCCGTCGAGGAAGTCCGCGTTGAGATAGACCGGCACGCCGTCGCGGCCGGTGCCCATCGGGACCCGCCGCTCCATCCGGTCGAAGTGCAGCGCGGCGTCGCGGGCCGCGCCGGTGGCCCGGTGCACGACCGCGCCCGGGGCGGGCGGCACGTACAGCTCCGGGTCGACGCGGGTCGTGGTGATCTCGGCGGCCTCCTGGACCATGGCCGGCAGCGTGCCGTCGGCGATGGCGAACACGTCCGAGTCGAACTGGGCCCCCTCGTGCCGGGCCCGGACCTGGGTGACCACCCCGGCGATGGTGACCGGTTCGCGGTCCGGCAGGTCACGCTTGGTCACCACGACGTCGTCGAGTTGCAGGTAACTGCCCGGGGCGACAGCCGTCCAGAACTGGAGCGGGGTCGCGTCGGCAGTGCCTAGCACCCGCCCGACAGGGGAAGTTTCGTCAGACACGCCGATCATGGTGCCTCAGAGGTACGACAAAATGCCCGTCGGATCTCCACCCGTTCGGGTTTTCCACAAGTTCTGGTGTTCATCCACAGAGTTATGCACAAGATCTTGATCGAGTCGGACAGGCGCGCCCCCGCGGCCGATCGATTGGCAGAGACCGGCCGGGGCTACCGCCCGTACCGAAGGAAAAGCATGTCGTCCCGGGTCAGTGCGTGCCGCAGCGACATCGGGCGTGGCGGCGTCGGCGGCCCCGCGGAGATCCGGCCGGCCCGGCCGCCGACCAGCAGCGGCGCGACGGTGAGGCACAGCTCGTCGACCAGATCCGCGGCGATCATCGAGCCGAGCAGTGCCGGGCCGCCCTCGCAGAGCAGCTGGGTCGCGCCCCGCTCGTGCAGCAGCCGCACCCCGGCGGCCAGGTCGACCGCGCGGTCGCCCACCGGGATCACCTCGGCCACCCCGGCGATCGGCGAGGCCGGCGCCGCGTGGTGGGTGAGCACGATCGGGCGGATCGGCGCGTCCGAGAAGATCAGTTGGGCCGGGTCCAGCGCGAGCGAGCCGGAGACGATCACCATGAGCGGGAACTCGGGCAGCCCGTGGGCCACCCGCCAGGCGCGGGCACCGGGAGTCAGGCGCAACGCGTCGTAGCGCTCGGCGCGGACCGTGCCGGCCGCGACGATCAGGCCGTCGCAGACCATCCGGAGGGTGTCGAAGACCTCCTTGTCACCCGGGCCCTGCAACCCGGCGGACAGGCCCTCGACCGCGACCGCGCCGTCGGCGCTGGCGATGAAGTTCACCCGCAGGGTCGGGCCCGGGGTGCGCGGATAGCGCTCGACCAGGCCCGTCAGGGTGTCCGGGAGGGTGCTCACTCGCCGGGCGGACCGGTCACCGGCGGGGTCGGCTCGGGGTCGCGGTGCTGGCAGTCGCACCACGACCCGCCCTTGCACTCCCCGTGCTGGTGCTCCCGGCAAGGCTCGCAAATCATGCCTTCGACTCTAGGGGGCCGCTCGGAGGGACGTACCCGGAAAACGGGCTGTCCGACACCCGACAGCGAATCGCCGGGGCGAACCCCAGACTGCTTACTCTGAGTTGTGAAATCTGGCATATCCGGCCCGGCTTGACGGCCGGGACACGGCCGTGCAATCGGTCGGAAACGCCGGATGGGCAGGGTGTCCAGCAGGGCGGCGTCACCGGCCGTCCGCGACGGGAGGAGTTTCATGTTGCTGCGGGTTCGAGTCACCCTGCCGGACCGTCCCGGCGCCCTCGGCCAGGTCGCGCGCACCCTGGGTGTGGCCGGCGCGGACATCGTCCAGGTCGTGGTGCTGGAACGACTCGGCGGCCGGGCCATCGACGACTTCACCGTCGTCTGGCCAGGTGCGGCCCGTGTGGAACGCCTCCTCGCCGGGCTGGCCGCGATCCCCGGGGTCCAGGTCGACGGCGTGTGGAAGGCGATCGGCGCCCCGATCAACGGCGGTCACGACGCCGAGCTGCTCGCCCAGGTGGCGGCGAACCCGGCCGACGGCCTGGCCACCCTGGTCGACGCGATGCCCGGGTTGCTCGCCGCGGACTGGGCCGCCGCCGCGGTGGTCCCGGCCGACTGGGCCTCCCGCAACGGCGCCAACGGCGTGGGCAACGAGCCCGCCGTGGCGTACGCGAGCTGGCGCGCCCCGTCCCCGCTGCACCTGCCGGAGGTCACCCCGCTCCGGGCCCGTCCGATGATCGAGCCGGGTGGCCCGCGGTACGCGGTCGCCCCGTTCGGCCGCGGCGGCCTGGTCCTGGTGGTCGCCCGCACCGACGAGGACGACCTGCAGGCGGCCGCGTTCCACGTCACCGAGGTCGACCGGGTGGCTCAGCTGGTGCGTGCCGCGGCGGTGATCCTCGGCGACCGGCTGGACGCCGTGACGCCCGCCACCGCGTCCCAGGTGTGATCGTCGCAACGACAGAAAGCCCAGCTCAGGCAATATCAACGCAACAACGCTGGGGCACTCTTGAGGTAGAGGAAAGGAGTGCCCCGCATGGCGTTGTGGCGGATCCGGGCGACGGTTGACGACCGTCCCGGCTACCTGTCCGTGCTGACCGCGAGTCTCGCCCTGAAATCAGTCAACATCCTCGCCGTCCAGGTGCACACCACCGAGGGCGGCGCGGTCGACGACTTCCTGGTCGACACTCCGGACACGATGACCGAGTCCGATCTGCTGGCCGCGGTCTACAAGGGCCGCGGCCGGGACGCGTTCGTGGCTCGCGCCGAGGCGCAGGGCCTGGCCGATCAGCCGACCCGCGCGCTGGCCCTGGCCGGTCGGCTGGTGCACGAGCCGGAAGCGCTGGGCGAGACCCTGCGGGCCCTGCTCGACGCGACCGACGTGCGCTGGCGCCCGCGGCCCTCGGTCGACCAGCCCGGTGTGCACGGCGGCCGGATGACCCTGGCCGACCCGGCCGGCGGTTCCTACGAGGTGCTCCGCGCCCTGCCCGCGTTCACTCCCGCGGAGTACGCCCGGGCGCAGGCCCTCGTCGAGCTGGCCGCCTCGGTCACCCGCCACCAGCGGGAGAACGTGGCCCTGATGCTGCCGGACGGCGCCGAGGTGACCGTCCGCCCGGCCGGGGCCGAGGACCTGGCCGGCGTCCGTGAGCTGCACGGGAACTGCTCCGCGTTGACCCTGCGCCGGCGCTACCTCAGCGGCGGGCAGCCCGGCGAGACCCGGCTGCGCCGCCTGCTCGAACCGGCCGGCGGGGTGACCCTGCTCGCGGTCGCGCCGAACGGCCGGGTGGTGGCGATGGCCAGCCTGCTCGCCGAGGGCGACCTCGGCGAGGTGGCGGTGCTGGTCGAGGACGTCTGGCAGCGCCGTGGCCTGGGCACCGCACTGCTGCGCCGGCTGCGCGCGCACGCCGAGCGGGGTGGGTTCGCCGCGCTGGTGGCACACACCGGCGCGGACAACGTGGCGATGCTGCGCACCCTGCGCCGGCTCGGCCACGGCCCGATGGACCGGGACGGCGCGCTGGTCAGCGTGACCCTGCCGGCCGCCGGTCAGCCGGTGAGCGACGAGACTCCCGCAACCTCCGGGTAGCGGGTGATCGGGTGGCGGCGGGTACTGGTTCAGGCCCGCCGTCACCCAGAAGAACTCAGCCCGCCGTCGCCCGGAAACTCAGCCCTTACGGGTGCCGTGCTCGACGCACGACGCCGTCCAGCCGGTCGGCACGACCTGCACCTTCATCCGGCGCCGGCAGTCCGGGCAGTACCGCGGCGGCTCCAGCTCGCGCGCCGCGGCACACGCCGCGTGAGCACCCTCGGCGGCGGGGAGCCCGCACCGATCGCAGAACATCAGAACGTCGCCGACAGGGACTTGACCGGCATCTTCAGGTCCTGCAGCAGCTCCAGGTCGGCGGTCGCCGGGCGGCCCAGCGTGGTCAGGTAATTGCCGACGATCACCGCGTTGATGCCGCCGAGCAGGCCCTCCCGCGTACCCAGGTCGCCGAGCGTGATCTCGCGCCCACCGGCGTACCGAAGAATGGTCTTGGGCATCGCCAGCCGGAAGGCGGCGATCGCGCGCAGCGCGTCCTTGCCCTCCACCACCGGCTGGTCACCGAGCGGCGTGCCGGGCCGGGGGTTGAGGAAGTTCAGCGGGACCTCGTGCGGGTCGAGCTCGGCCAGCTGCGCGGCGAACTCGGCGCGCTGCTCGATCGACTCGCCCAGGCCGAGGATGCCGCCGCAGCAGACCTCCATGCCGGACTCGCGGACCATCTTCAGCGTGGACCAGCGCTCCTCCCACGAATGGGTGGTCACCACGTTCGGGAAGTGCGACTGGCAGGTCTCCAGGTTGTGGTTGTACCGGTGCACGCCCATCTCGACGAGCTCGTCCACCTGCTCCTGGGTGAGCATGCCGAGGCTCGCGGCGACCTGGATGTCGACCGCTTCCTTGATCGCCTTCACCCCGGCGCGCATCTGCTCCATCAGCCGCTTGTCCGGCCCGCGCACCGCGGCCACGATGCAGAACTCGGTGGCGCCGGTCGCCGCGGTCTGTTTCGCGGCCTCCACCAGGGACGGGATGTCCAGCCAGATGGCACGCACCGGTGACGAGAACAGGCCGGACTGCGAGCAGAAGTGGCAGTCCTCCGGGCATCCGCCGGTCTTCAGCGAGATGATCCCCTCGACCTCGACCTCCGGGCCGCACCACTTGATCCGCACGTCGTGGGCCAGCTGCAAGAGCTCGGGGAGGGCCTCGTCGGGAAGACGCAGGATCTCCAGGATCTCGGCCTGGTCTAGGCCGACGCCGTCGGCGAGGACCCGGGCACGGGCCCGGTCGAGGATCTGAGACATGTCCGTACCCTACAGAGTTCCCGGCCCGGCAGAACTGTCGGTGGGGAGTGGTAGTTTCCGGTTCTCGTGATCTCTGGGGGCGTTTTGGCGGACTGGTTGGGGTCGCTCGATCGCCTGGCCCGTGAGCGGGCCAAGGCGGGGCTCACCCGTCAGTTGCGGCCGCGACCGGCCGGCGACCAGGTCGTCGACCTGGCCGGAAACGACTACCTGGGGCTTGCTGATCATCCTGCGGTGGTCGCCGCGGCCAGGCAGGCCCTTGACGCGTACGGGCTGGGAGCCACCGGATCGCGCCTGGTCCGCGGCAGCACCGACGCGCACGCCGCGCTGGAGTCCGCACTGGCCGGTTGGCTCGGCGCGGCCGGCGCCCTGGTCTTCTCCTCGGGCTACCTGGCCAACCTGGCCGTGCTCCGGGCCGCCGCCGCGGTCTGCGACCTGGTGGTGTCCGACGCGTTCAACCACGCGTCGCTGATCGACGGCTGCAAACTCGCCGGCTTGCCGGTGGTGGTCGCCCCGCACAACGACCCGGCCGCCGTCGCCGCCATCCTCGACGCGCATCCGGGCCGGACCGCCGCCGTGGTCACCGAGTCGGTCTTCTCCGTCGACGGCGACCTGGCCCCGCTCGCCGAGCTGCACGCGGTCACCTCGGCCCGCGGCGCGCTGCTGATCGTCGACGACGCGCACGCGCTCGGCCTGCTCGGCCCGTCCGGCGCCGGGGGCGTCGTGGCGGCCGGCCTGGCCGGGCAGCCCGACGTGCTGGTCACCGCGACGCTCTCCAAATCGCTGGGCGGCGCCGGGGGGGTGGTCGCCGGCGCCCAGCCGGTGATCCGGCACCTGATCGACACCGGTCGCACCTTCATCTACGACACCGCCCCGCCGCCGTCCGTGGTGGCCGGGGTGCACGCCGCGATCGGGGTCGCCCGGGCAGCCGGCGACCGCCGGGCGATCCTGTTCGAGCGCGGCGCCCGGATCGCCACCCGTCTGCGCGCGGCCGGCTTCGTGGTCACCGGCCCGGCCGCCGGGGTGCTCTCGGTGCCGGCGCCCGGCCCGGAGGCCGCGCTCGCCTGGGCCGCGGACTGCCGGGACCGGGGCGTGGCGGTCGGCTGCTTCCGCCCGCCGTCGACCCCGGACGGCAGCTCCCGCCTGCGGCTGACCGTCAACGCGGGTGTGCCCGAGGCGGACTTCGCCCGGGCTCTGAACGTGATCGTGGAGTGCGCCCCGTGAACGCCCAACAGCCCCGGACCGTCCCCTCCTACTCGGGTGTGGCGGTGACCCCGCTGCCACGGGGCTGGCGCAGCGGCGGGCACGGGCTGCCCGGCACACCACCGGCGCGAGAGCTCGACCCGGACGACCCGCTGTACGCGCACGGGGGTGGACACCTCGGGGACGCGGGGCGGGGTGTTGGCGTACCGTCGCAGGGTGTGACCGCGCCGCCCGCCGACCCTGAGCCCGCCCCGGCCGACCCCTCCGCCGCCTCCGGTTCGCCGGATTCCGCGGGGTCTGCGCCAGGGGCCGCTGGTTCCGCCGGCACCGCGCCGCCCGCCGCCGGGTCCGACCCGCCGTCCGACTCGCCGGGTGCGGGGTCCGATTCCCCCGGCGCCGAGACTGCCTCGCCGGGTGCCGGGTCTGATTCCCCCGGCGCCGAGCCTGCCTCGCCGGGTGCCGAGCCCGCGGCGGTCGAAGAGTCCCCGATGGAGGGGCCGGCTCCGCGCCGGATCGCCGACCCGATCGAGTGGCACGGGATCGTCCTGGTGACCGGCACCGACACCGAGGTCGGCAAGACCATCACCACTGCCGCGGTGGCCTCCGTGGCACAGTCCGCCGGTCTGCGCGTCGCGGTGATCAAACCCGGTCAGACCGGCACGATCACCGGTGCACCGACCGACGCCGAGGTGATCACCCGGTTGGCCGGCCCGGACACCGTCCGCACCCTTGCCGAATACCCCGAGCCCCTCGCCCCGCTGGCCGCCGCCCGGGTCGCCGAGCTGCCGCCGCTGGAGCTCTACGACGTGGTCGACGCGATCCGTGCCGAAGCCGACAAGCACGACCTGGTCCTGGTCGAGGGCGCGGGCGGCCTGCTGGTGCCGATGGGTCTCCGCCCGTCCGGCGACGCCTGGACCTTCGCCGACCTGGCCACCGCGCTGGGCGCGAACGTCCTGGTGGTCGCCCGGGCCGGCCTCGGCACGCTGAACCACACCGCGCTCACCCTGGAGGCCCTGGCCCGCCGTGGCGTCTCCGCCAAGGTGATCCTCGGCGCCTGGCCCGCCGACCCCGAACTCGTCCACTGGGCCAACCTCAGCGACCTGGTCCCGCACCTGGTCGGCGCCCTGCCGTCCGGCGCCGGAACGATGGACCCGGGCGTCTTCCGCCGCTCCGCCCCGGGCTGGCTCACCCCGGCCCTGCACGGCGTCCTCGACAACTGGCGAGTCTGGGCCGAAGAGTCCAACTGACCCTCCGCCGTAGCGACCCCGCGTGGGGACTTTGGGTGCGCAGCGCACCGCAACTCCCCACGCAAGGCTGCGGCGGTTCGGGCGTGGGGACTTTGGGTGCGGAGCGCACCGCAACTCCCCACGCAAGGCTGCGGCGGTTCGGGCGTGGGGATTTTGGGTGCGGAGCGCACCGCAACTCCCCACGCAAGGGCTGCGGCGGGTCGGGAGGCGCGTGGCGGTCGGGGGTGGCTGCGGTCTCGCGGCGGCCTCACGGGCGGGACTCGGCTTGTAGCCTGCGGACGGGCGCTCCGTATTCGTACGAAAAAATGAAAGGCCGAAGGCGGGTGTGTCCCGGCACAATTGCGGTGCGGGGAGGTGGTTCGCGTGCAGACTGGCCGGGTGGCTTTCACGCTGACGATCGACTGCGGCGGCGGCGGGATCAAGGGTTCGGTGCTGGATGAGGCGGGCACCATGCGGGCCCACCCGATCCGGGTGCCCACGCCCTATCCTCTGCCGCCTGACCTGTTCGTGAAGACGCTCGTCGCGCTCGCCGAGCAGCTGCCGAACGCGGATCGGGTCACGGTCGGGATGCCCGGCATGATCCGGCACGGGGTGGTGGTGGCGACGCCGCACTACGTGACCAGGAGCGGGCCACGCACCAAGGTGGACCCGGAGCTGCTCGAGGCGTGGCGCGGGTTCGACGCGCGGACCGCGCTGGCCGAGGAGTTCGGGCTGCCCACGCTGGTGCTCAACGACGCCGAGGTGCACGGCGCCGGTGTGGTCGCCGGCACCGGCTGCGAGCTGGTGCTGACCCTCGGGACCGGGCTGGGCTGTGCGCTCTTCGACGGCGGCGAGCTGGCCCCGCACCTGGAGATGTCCCAGGCCCCGGTGCGCTGGGGGATGTCCTACGACACCTACATCGGTGAGCACGAGCGCCGCCGGCTCGGTGACGCGCTCTGGTCCCGCCGGGTCCGCAACGTGATCGAGGGGTTCCGGCCGGTCTTCCTCTGGGACCGGGTCTATCTGGGCGGCGGCAACTCCCGGCTGATCACCGCGGCGCAGCTCGCCCGGATGGGTGACGACGTGGTGGTGGTGCCGAACACGGCCGGCATCGTCGGCGGGGTGCGCGCCTGGACGCTGGGGCAGCGGTGATCCCGGCCGCGCTGCTGCTGGACTTCGGCGGGGTGCTCGCGGATGCCCGCGACTCCCGGCGGATCGCCCCGCCCGAGCTGGTGCTGCGGATCTTCAACCTGGTCCGGGGCGCGCTGCAGCCGGGCGAGATCCAGCGGGGCCTCACCGACGGGGCCGAGGCCTACTCCCGGTGGCGGGACGAGGACTGGCCGGACGAGTTGCCGCAGGCCGAGGTCTGGGAACGGTTCGTGATCCGGGGCTGGCCGCCGGCCGCGCAGGTGCCGGTCCGGGGCGCGGTGGCCAAGCTCAGCTACGACTGGGCCTGGCGCGACGACTGGGAGCTGCGGCCGGGCATCCCGGAGGCGCTGGCGGCGTACACCGCGGCCGGGGTTCCGCTGGCCGTGGTCAGCAACACGCTGTGCGGGGCCGCGCACCGGGACTTCCTGGCGAAGGCCGGGGTCGGGCACCTGTTCGCGGTGCAGGTCTACAGCGACGAGGCCGGTGTCCGCAAACCCAACCCGCAGATGATCTGGAACGCCACCGACGCGCTCGGTGTGCCGCCGTCCGGGTGCTGGTTCGTCGGGGACAGCCGGCGCCGGGACGTGGCCTGCGCCCGGCGCGCCGACGTGGGCCGGGCCGTCCTGATGCCGTCCGGCCGGGTCGACCCGGACGACCCGGTGCTCAGCCCGGAACCGGACGTGACCGTCGAGGACGGCCACGCCCTGGCCCAGTTGATCTTGCAATAGGCGGGCGGGTCTAGATGACCGCCACCGACGCGTCGAACCGGCCCGCCAGCTTCTTGTCGATCGCGGCACGCACCTTGCCGAACGTCTGTTCGTTCAACGTGGACGCGGTGTACGACACCTGGATCTTGGCTTGTTCCCCGAAGTCGTGCGTCACCAGGCGCGCGACGTACTCCGGGGTCTCGAAGGTCACGCCCAGCACCTGCAGGCCGACGGTGCCGTTCTCCGCCTCGTCGGCCAGCGCGACCTGGAGGTTGCCGATCCCGCCGGAGTGACTCGGGCACTCGAACACCAGGTTCGCGGCCAGCCCCGGGTTCGCGGCGAAGGACTGGAACGCCCCGGCGACCGCGGCCGTCTCACCCGGCTCGTTGCGTTCCTTGAACGAGTCGGCGGCCACGTCGCCGATGGTGAAGTGCGCGGTGGACGCCCGGAACCGGCTGGACCGGCTGCTCGCCGACACCACCCAGCCGACCTGCTCCAGGGTCTTCTGATACGTGCCGTACCAGGTGGTGGCGTCCCGGTGCCGGTCGGCCTTGGCGTTCGCGGCCAGCTGCGCGAGCAGCAGGCACTGCAGCACGTCCCGCTTGTGCGCGGTGGAGGTGGCGGCGGAGAACACCGCCACGCACCCGGAGACCACCGCGGCCGAAGCCGCGGGGCCGTCCAGGTCGACCGACCCGTCCAGGACCGGGCCGATGTCGAGGTCACGGACGAAGGAGCGCAGGTCGGACATGGGTACGCCGCCTCAGACGTCGGACAGCTCGAGGCCGCCGATGAAGTTCAGGCCGCGGTTGCCGAGCTTGTCGAGGATGGACTGCCGGAGCCGGTCGTACACCTGGTCGTTGAGCACCAGGGTGGTCCGGGTCGCCTGCAACGTGGTGCTGGCGCTGCGGAACTTGAACCAGAGCACGTCGGTGACCTGCTCGTCGGTCTTGAAGAAGAACGCGTTCAGCTTCAGCGACACGATCCCCGCGGAGCTCTCGCCGACCGAGCTGATCTGGAAGTTGCCGGACCGGTTGTCGCTGGAGTTGCGGCGGAAGATCTGCAGCCGCCGGTCGTCCGAGCGCAGGCTCTGCAGGGCGTCGAAGGACGCCTTGGCGAGCTCGACCTGGGTCGGTGTCAGGATCGCCGCGATCACCTTGAGTACGGCCTGGTCCATGCTGAACCGCGCGTCCTTCGAGCGCAGCCCGAAGAACGAGAACTCCGGTACGACGAAGCCGACGTTCTCCAGCACCTTCCCGTAGAACCGGGTCCAGTTGATCGGGTCCTGCTCCCGGTCGAACTTCGCGTTCGCCGCGAGTTGGGCGAGCAGGGTGGCGTTCAGGATGTCGAACAGGTGCTGGCCCCTGATGCCCTCGACGAAGGTGGGCACGCTGTTGCCGTCCACGGCGCCGACCGGTTCGGTGGTCGGCTCGTCGATCTCGATCTCCTCCAGGGGGTCCTCGCCCTCGGTGAGCCCGGCCAGGCCGTACTCGCGGGCCACGTTCACCGGCACCATCCGGTATCCGGGTACGGACATGTCGCCGTAGCTGGGGATCCGCAGGCCGTCGACGTACTGCAGGCCCATGTCGGTGCGCATGTCCAGGTAGCGCTGGTCGTCGAGCTGTTCGCGCAGGGTCGCCTCGGGGTCGGTCACCGGGCGGCGGTCGGTCGACTTGGCCGGCAGGTAGCTGCGGCGCTGGGCCGGGGCGGCCGAGGTTGGCGCCGAGGTCTGGCTGTCGGTGGTCGCCGGAGTGCTGGTCTCGCTGATGGTGGTCATCTCTGATCAACCTTTCAGGGCTTCAGGAGCTGGAAGCGGTTGAGGGGCGGGCCGTAGAGGAACTGCGAACCGGCGCGGTCCACCTCGGTGATCGCCAGGGCCCGCGAGCCGACACCGCCGCAGAAGTAGTGCATGACCGAGTGCGGGTCGTACGCGGTCAGGTCGAACGTGCCGGTCATGTCCTCGTCCGGGCAGACCTGCGGCGCGCCGGACCGGGTGTGCTCGTGCCGGAAGCCGAGCACGTGGCCCAGCTCGTGCCGCAGCACGCCGACGCGGTTGTACCCGGTGGTGCTGAAGTAGGAGGGGTCGATCAGGACCCGGCGCCGGCTGACCGGGTCGTTGGGGAAGAACGCCGCGGCGATGAACGTCCCGCCGGTGTCGATGTGCCGGACCGGGAAGACCACACCCGGCGGGCGCAGGCTGTCGCTGTCGTCGGCCTTCTTCACGTACTCGAAGTCCACCCCGCAGACCGCGGCCCAGTCCTCGGTGGCCCGGAGCATGTTCTCGACGATCTCGGTGTACCACTCGTGCTCGGGGAACGTCTGGCGCAGCACGCAGTAGCGCAGGACCGTGCCGGGCGCCCAGCGCACCAGCTTGCCGCCGTCCACGATGCCGACCAGCGCGCTGGTCGCGGCACCGTACTGGTGGACCTGAGCGGTCTGCAGCCCGGCCTTCTCGAACAGCAGGGTGGTCTCCCGGTGCCCCTGCAGGACCCGCTGCGCCTCCCGGTAGATGTGGAACTGGTCCTCGTCGAGCAGGATGTCGCCCTCGACCCGGTGGAACGCCTCGCCGTCGACCCAGACCGATGGCGGTCCGCTGGTGGCCTTCTGGCGCGCGGGACGCTTGCTCGCCGGTTCCGGAACCGGCATGTCCCGCGGTTTGGTCACCACCGGGGTTTCGAGATCGTCCAGGTCGAAGACCTGGATGTCCTCGCCGGCCGGCTCCGGCTCCGGGGCCTTCCGGGGCGGTCGTTTACCGCCCTTCCCGCTCGGTGTCTTCGGCATGGTGGAGCCTCCTGAACAGATCTGTCATCTGAGCGTGGTCCCGGAGTTGGTCGCCCCCGACGACCCAGAGCGGTTCACCGTCCACGCGGACGGTGCGGAACCGCGCGATCCAGGCCTGGAATCCGGGAGTCGCCTCCACCGGTTCGCCTTCTGGCCGGCTGGGCACCGGTCCAGTTAACGAAAGGGTGCGGCGGCCGGAAAGTGCCGATTCCCGCACGGCTCATCAGCGGTCGTGATAACCGCAGGTCACAGCCACCCGCGGTCGCGCGACAGGGCCCGGGCGCAGGCCAGCACCGAGCCGACCATCGGCGACGGGTCGCCCTCGCGCCAGAGCACCGACCACGGGTACGGCGCGGCCGGCGCCGAGAGCGGCCGCCAGGCCAGCCCGGACGGCTCCGGCAGGCACGAGGCCGGCGCGCAGAGCAGGCAGCGGCCCCGGCGGACCAGGTCGGCGCCGGCGTTCACGCTCTCCACGGTCCCGCGGTAGAACGTCGGCGGGAACCCCACCGACCGGCACAGGTCGGTGATGAAACGGCGCAGGTCGGCGGTCCGGCGTCGTTCCGCCATCAGCAGCGGCTCTCCTTCGAGCCGGCCGACCGGCACCGCGGGCATCTCGGCGAACCGGTGCCCGGGCAGCATCAGCACGCCCATCGGGTCGAGGCGCAGCAGCTCGGCGGCGATGCCGACCGGCGCCATCGTGGCCCGGCCCACCGCCACGTCCAGCACCCCGTCCAGGAGCAGGTCGAACTGTTCCCAGGCGCCCGCCTCGACGGTGTGCACCTCGAGGTCCGGGTGCTGCTCCTCGAGCCGGCGCAGGATGCACGGCATCGACTCGTAGCTGGCGTCGACGATCCCGGCGCGCAGCCGGCGCACCGGCCGGGCGGCCCGTTGCGCGGCGGCCGTGGCCCGGTCGAGGTGCAGCAGGACGCGGCGGGTCTCGGCCAGGAACGCCCGGCCGGCCGGGGTCAGATGCACGTGGTGGGTGTCCCGCTCGATCAGGACGACGTCCAGCTCGCGTTCCAGCCGTTTCAGGCTCTGACTCAGCCCGGACTGGGCGACCCGTTCCCGGGCGGCGGCCCGGCCGAAATGCAATTCCTCCGCGAGGGCGGCGAACATTCTGAGCTGGCGCAGTTCCATGGCGGTACCCCGGGTCCAGCCAAAGCGACGGGGCACCGGGGCGCTGTCGGGAATCCGACAGGCGAAATGCCAGCAAAAGGTCAGACAACCTGCCAAACGGTGGTCCGGCGGACGTCGACGCTCTCCAGCGCCTTCGAGACCGGTACGTCGTATGTGGCCCGCTTCAGCAGCCCCATCGGCAGATAGGCCCGGCCCGGGTCACCGACCAGCACCAGCGAGCCCCGGCCGGCTGCCCGGCGCAGGTACGGCAGCACCCGCCCGGCCATCTCCCGGCTGTAGAAGACGTCACCGGCCAGGATCACCCCGTACCGGTCGTCGGTGTCCAGCAGGTCGGCCTCGACGGTGCGCACCTCGACCCGGTTGTCCTCGGCGTTGGCCGCGGCGGCCGCCAGCGACAGCGGGTCGATGTCGTTCGCGGTCACCGGCCGGGCACCGGCCTTCGCCGCGGCGACCGCCACCAGGCCGGAGCCGGTGGCCAGGTCGAGCACGCTGCGCCCGGCGACCAGCTCCGGGTCGTCCAGGATGTGCCGGGCCAGCGCCTGCCCGCCGGCCCAGGCGAACGCCCAGAACGGCGGTGGCTGCTCAGGACCGGCCGCCTCGGTGGCCTCCCAGAGCGCGATCGGCTCCTCGGCCTGCCGGAGGTTGATCTCCGGGACGAACGGGACCGGTGCGAGCACGGTGTGGGCGCGTACGAACTCGAGGAGCACCAGACGATTGTGCCCTTTCGCTCAGATCCGTGATCCTGGGGCCGATCAGTACGTCGCAGCGGATCGAGGTCGGGGAGGCAGCGGGATGCCCACGCGGTGGCCGGCCGCCCTCTTCGGCGCCTGGATCGTGGTCCTCGGCGTGGTGTATGGCCTGGAACCCGCCCTGCACGGCTGGCTCTGCCTGATCGGCGGCCTGTCCGCGTCCGGCGCCGTGCTGCTCGGCACGTACCGCAGCCAGCCGGACGACCGGGTGCCGTGGTGGCTGCTCTCCGGCGCGGCCCTGCTCTCCGGGCTCGGTGGCGCGCTCGCCTCGGCGCCCGCGTTCCTCACCCAGTGGCTGGGCTGGCTGGACTCGGCCGGCGTCGCGCTGCTGCTGATCTCCTACCCGGTGCTGGCGTTCGCGCTGGCCGGGTTCGTGGCCCGGCGCACCGGCGCGTCCCGGGACGTGCCCGGTCTGCTCGACGCGCTGATCGTCACGTCCGGGGTGGCGCTGCTGATCTGGACGTTCGTGGTCGGCCCGCAGCTGGACGGCGACTTCAGCGTTGGCCCGGAACTCGCCATGCCGGTCGGTGACCTGCTCTGCCTGGGACTGCTGATCCGGCTGGCCACGGTGCCCGGCCGGCTGGTCGCCTCCGGGTACTGGCTGGGCGCCGGCACCGGCGTGATGCTGATCGCCGACGTGGCCCGGGAGTCCGCGTACGGGCAGCTCGCGCTGTACGCCACCGCCGGGATGGCCGCGCTGATCCCGTCGATGGCCGAGCTGACCCGCCCGTCGGTGGTGCCGGCCGCCGAGACCAGCCGGGGGCGGCTCGCCCTGCTCGCGGTCGCCGCGCTGGCCGCGCCGGCCGTACTGATGGTCAAGCTCTTCCAGGACAGTCAGGTGGCCGGGTTGTTCCTGGTCGCCGCGCTGAGCCTGCTGATGGTGATGCTGGTGCTGGCCCGGATGTCCGGGATCATGACGAGTCACGGGCAGGCGTTGGCCCGGGAGCGGGCGCTGCGCGAGGCCTCCGCGGCGCTGGTCTCGGCGGCCGACGCCGAGGCGGTCGGGCTCGCGGTCCGGACCACGGTGGCCCAGCTGCTGCCCGGCGACGTGCCGCACGGCGTGGTGCTGGCGATCAGCATCGCGCAGCCCGAGCAGCCGGCCCCGGAGGCCGCCGCGCAGGCCGCGGTGGACCGGGCCACCGGCACCTCGGGCCGGGTGGTGCAGACCCGCGACGTGGACTGGGCGGTCTCGGTCCGGCTCACCCAGTTCGCCGAGACGCTGCGCTGCCCGATGGTGCTGCCGGACCGGCCGACCGGCGACCCGCTCGTCGGTGTGCTGCACGTGGGCGCGCCGAGCTGGGCGCTGCGCGAGCTGCAGCGGTCGGTGGAGGTGCTGGCCGGGCAGGTGGCGCTGGCCCTGGAGCGGGTCGCGCTGAGTCACGAGGTGGCCCAGCGCAACAGCGAGATGTACTTCCGGACGCTGATCCTGAACACCGCCGACGTGATCACCATCGTCGATCACGACGACCGGATCCGGTACGCCAGCCCGTCCGCGCTCGGCGTCTTCGGGGCCGACCCGACCGGGGTGCGGGTCACCGACGTGATGCACGAGGGTGACCGGGACCGGCTGGCCGGGGTGCTGGACGCGGCCCGGGCCGGCGAGTTCGACCAGCAGCAGTTCGACTTCCGGGCGGTGGGCGTCCGGCGTACCGAATTGCTCCTCGAACTGCACTGCCGTGACCTGCGCGCGGACCCCAGCGTGGCCGGACTGGTGATCACCATGCGGGACGTCACCGAGCAGCGCAAACTCGAGCGCGAGCTCACCCACCAGGCGTTCCACGACGCGATGACCGGCCTGGCCAACCGGGTGCTCTTCCACGACCGGCTCCAGCACGCCCTGGCCCGCAGCGCCCGGGACGGCTCGGTGGTCGGCGTGCTCTTCATCGACCTGGACGACTTCAAGATCGTCAACGACACGCTCGGCCACGCGATCGGCGACCAGCTGCTGATCGAGGTGGCGCACCGGCTGGCCGCCTCGCTGCGCGCCGACGACACCGCGGCCCGGCTCGGCGGCGACGAGTTCGCCGCGCTGATCGAGAACGCCGACGACCCGGGCGCGGTGGAGGAGACCGCGAACCGGATCCTGGCCGCGCTCGGCACGCCGATCGACACCGACGCCAAGCCGCTGTACGCGATGACCAGCATCGGCATCACCACCACGCTCGAGGCGACCGACTCGGCCGAGCTGCTGCGCCAGGCCGACCTGGCGCTCTACGTGGCCAAGGGCGCCGGCAAGAACCAGTGGCGGCGCTACCAGCGGCACCTGCACGACGAGATGGTGGAGCGCCTGGAGCTGCGCTCGGCGCTGGACCACGCGGTCAACGAGGGCCACTTCCTGCTGCACTACCAGCCGATCGTGGACCTGCCCACCGGCGCGGCGGTCGGCTTCGAGGCACTGGTCCGCTGGCACCACCCGACCCGTGGCGTGATCACCCCGGACCAGTTCATCGAGGTGGCCGAGGAGAGCGGGCTGATCGTGCCGATGGGCCGCTGGGTGCTGGAGGAGGCGCTGCGCACGGTCGCCGACTGGCGGCGGATCCTGGCGCCCGCACCCGCCCCGTACATGAGCGTGAACGTCTCGGTCCGCCAGTTCCGCGAGCCCGGCTTCGTCGACCAGGTGCGTGCCGCGCTGCACCACACCGGTGTGCCGCCGGAGTCGCTGATGCTGGAGATCACCGAGACGCTGCTGATGAAGGACGACGAGCAGCAGGTCTGGGCCGACCTCGGCACGCTGCGCGAGATGGGCATCCGGATCGCCATCGACGACTTCGGCACCGGCTACTCCTCGCTCGGCTACCTGCGCCAGCGCCCGATCGACGTCGTGAAGATCGACAAGACGTTCATCGACGACATCGTGGTCAGCGCGCAGCCGCTCGCCCTGGTCGGCGGGATCATCAGCCTGGCCCGGTCCCTGCAGATGACGATCGTGGCCGAGGGGATCGAGGACGTGGCCCACCGGGACGTGCTGCTGCAACTGGGCTGTCCGCTCGGCCAGGGTTTCCTGTTCTCCAGTCCGCTCGGCCCCACCGAGGTCCTCGCCTGGATGCGCGCCAGCACGTCGGTCGCCGTCTGACCGCTTCGTTTTTTTACGGTACGAACAATCGAGCGCCCGTCCGTAGGCTACGAGCCGAGTCCCGCCCGTGAGGCGACGCGACACCCGCGCCGCACCGGACCGCGGCGCGTCTCCCGGTCGTCGGCTGGCTCTGCGGGGTGCCTCAGACCTTTCGTGACACCCCTGACAACCAGCCGGGCCCACCCGCCGGCCGCCCGGCCCGCCTGGCCTGCCCGGCCCGCCCGGCCCGCTCGGTCAGCCCCGCGACCGCCTCGTGCAGGGCGCTCACCGCGTTCGTCCGGGGCCGCCAGCCGAGCTGCTCGGCGGCGCGGTCACAGCACATCAACGGCGCCTTCAAGGCCAGCCGGACCCATCCGCGATCGACAGGTTGCAGACGCAGCAGCCAGCTCAGCGCGGCCGCGCCCTCCAGGGCGAACCCGGGAACCGGCACCGCCACCCCGTGGAACGCCCGGGCCAGCGCCGCCGGATCGAGCACCGGCCCGGCCGCGATGTTGAACGCGCCGCGCACGTCGGCGCGCAGCACCCGCAGGTAGGCGTCGGCCAGGTCGTCCGCGTGCACCGCCTGCAGCCGCAGCCCGGGGTGGGCCGGCAGCACCGGCACCCGGCCGTACCGCAGCAGCCGGGCGGGCACCAGCGGGCCGGTCTCGGTCCCGGCGTCCCGCTGAAAGATCAGTCCCGGTCGCAGCCGGACCACGCGCAGCGTCGGGTGATCCGACTCGATCTCGTCGAGCATCCGTTCGACGAGCGCCTTGTGCCGGCTGTAGGACGACTCCGGGATGCCGGTCCGCAGCCAGGTCTCCTTCACGTACGCCCATTTCGGCCCGGGCGCGTACACCCCGACCGAGGACGCCTGCACCAGCGTGCCGACCCCGGCGCGCAGCGCGGCCCGGAACACCGTGCGGCTGCCCAGCACGTTCGTCCGGTACAGCTGCCGGGCGTCGTGGCTCGGCTGGATCTGCCAGGCCAGGTTCACCACCGCGTCCACGCCGGCGAAGATCTGGGTGAGCCGGGCCTGCGCGTCGTCCCGGCCGATGTCCACCGAGTGCCACTCCAGGCCGGCGTGCGGGCTGCCGTCCTCCGGGAGGCGCCGGGCGACCCCGATCACCTCGACGCCGGGTTCGTTGCGGAGACGGCGCAGCAGCGCGGTACCGGCGTTACCGGTCGCGCCCACGATGACGACACGCATGCTGGACGGCGTACCCGCACCGGCCGCGTCGAATCGGTTTCCCGCCGCCATTCCGGTGTTTCACCGGCTGCGCCGGTCCGGTGGCGACAGGTCGGCCCGGTACCGGCCCGGCGTCACGATTTCCGGTTCGCCTTTAAAATTTCCGGTACGACCCGGGCTACGCCTTCGATCGTCCCGCCTCCACCGGCGGTGATCCGCTCGGTGGCAGTGCCCGGATGCCGCCGGCGGCCACTTCTCCCGGTCATTCCGGTTCGCCCGGCGAATTGCCGCCCCGGCACCGATCCCCGCGCTCCCGCCCCGATCTTGGAGATCATGGGGGATCCTTGTTCCGGCAATGATCGGCGGAATCGGCCCGGATCGGCGGCGCCGGCGAGCGCGGATTGACGCCGATCATCCGCGTCCATCTCGTGGGCGAGCGTGCTCGGCGTTCTCCGGCGTCAGGATCGTGACCTGCCCTTTCCCCGTCGCCGTTCCGCGCGGGGCGGTGCTTTCCGCCGGTCGCCGTTCCGTGCGCTTTCCCGGGCGTCCCGTTCCGTACCGGGCCACGCCTCGCCGGCTCCCGTTCCGGCCGCCACGATCGTGAGCAGGGCTTTCACTCCGCCGTGGCCTGCTCTTTCACGCGAAACGGCGCCGCCGGGGAGACCCGGTGGCGCCGTTTCACAGCATGCGGTCAATCAGCGCTTGGCGTGGTACGCCTCGACGACGTTGCTCGGGATCCGGCCACGCTCGGAAACGGGGTAGCCGTTCTTGTTGGCCCACTCGCGAATGGCCTGATTCTGGTCACGGCTGGTCCGGCTGGAGGCGGCCGGCGCGGTCCGGCGGGCAACCGTCGGAGTGACGCCGGAACGGCCCAGCCGGGTGGCCGCGGAGAGGAACGGTTCCAGGGCCTTACGCAGCTTGCCGGCGTTCTTCTCGGACAGGTCGATCGTGTAGTTCACGCCGTCGAGTCCGAATTCGACGGTGCGGTCGGCCTCCCCGCCGTCGAGGTCGTCGGTCAGAAGGGTAATTATCTGCTTGGCCATGTTGTGTTCGCTCCTACAGCGATGTCATTCGGGTGACGGCTGTACGCGAGCGAGGGGCATGCCGCGATTAGTCGTCGTCACATTCATTGTGTCGCGCACATGGCACGCATTGCAAATTGCCTCTCTTGGCATGTCGCAATTCCTCTGCGCATCCGTCCGGGAGCGGAGGGTGGTCGGCGCTGCTCGTAATGGGTCGCCGCAGACCCTTTTCGAACTCGTGAATGTGCGGTAACGTCGCAGCTGGGAGCGCTCCCAGGCCTTCAGGAGACTCGATGAGACGCGCTGTCCGGGTTCTTGCACTGTCTACCCTGGTGGCGTTCGTGATCGCCACCGCGGTGGCGACCGTGCGCCCCGTCCCGCCGGGCACCGCCCCGGCGCCCACTCAGCCCGCGGCTGAGGGTACCCGCACCGGCCCCTGATCCGGTGCCCCTGAATTCGAGCCGCCTCGTCGCCGATTCTCCGGTGCCGGGGCGGCTCGCCCCAACTCCTCGCCCCGCGGGCCCCGCGCCGGATCTGGAGACCGGGCCCGGGTCAGATCAGGAGGCCGCCGGTGGCGCGGATGTTCTGGCCGGTGATCCAGCCGGAGTCCGGACCGGCCAGGAAGGCGACCACCGCCGCCACGTCCTCCGGCTGACCGAGCCGGCCGAGCGCAGTGAAGTCCGCGGTCGCCGCGATAGCCTCCGGTGAGTTCACGCCGCGGAGCATGTCGGTGTCGGTGGCGCCCGGTGAGACCGTGTTCGCGGTGATGCCGCGCGGGCCGAACTCCTTCGCCGCCACCGCGGTGACCTGCTCCAATGCCGCTTTGCTGGCGCAGTAGAGGACCATCCCGGGCCCGGCGACCACGGTGTTCAGCGTGGACACGTTGACGATGCGCCCGCCGTCGCGCAGCAGCGGGCCGGCGGCCTGGACCGCGAGCAGCGGGAACTTCGCGTTGATCGTCATCACCCGGTCGAAGGCCGCCGGGGTGACCTCGGCGATCGTGGTGTGGTCGGCGACCCCGGCGTTGTTGACCAGAATGTCCAGCCCGTCCCGGACCGGTTCGAGGATCGCCGGGAGGGTGGCCGGGTCGGCCTGGTCGCAGCGGACCGCGACGGCGTCGTCGAGTTCGGCGACCAGGCTGTCCGCGGCATCCCGGTCGGAGTGGTAGGTGAAGACGACCCGGGCGCCGTCCGCGGCCAGGCGGCGGACGATGGCCCGCCCGATGCCGCGCGAGCCTCCGGTCACCAGTGCGGTCTTTCCGGTGAGAGTCATAGCGAGGACGCTAGCCGCGCGGCGAGGGTCAGTGGGGGCGGAGAGCGGCCGGGGCGTGTGCCGGCACCGCGGGGGAGTGCGGCGGGATCGGTGCCACCCGCTGGTACGCGGCGCCCAGCGCGGGCCGCACGTCCGGCTCGCCCTTGTTCGGCCACAGCGCGATGGCCCGCTCCGCGAGTGCCGTGATCGTCAGTGACGGGTTCACCCCGAGGTTGGCCGGGACCGCGGACCCGTCCACCACGTGCAGGCCGGGGTAGCCGAACACCCGGTGGTACCCGTCCACCACGCCACTTGCCGCGGACTCGCCGATCGTCGCGCCGCCCAGGATGTGCGCGGTCATCGGGATGTTGAAGATGTCCCCGACGGTGCCGCCCGGGAAGCCGTCGATCCGGTCGGCGATCCGGCGCACCGCGTCGTGACCGGCCGGGATCCAGGTCGGGTTCGGGTCACCGTGGCCGGGGCGGGTGGTCAGCCGGCCGCGCCTGGTCCGTCGTACCGTCAAGGAATTGTCCAAAGTCTGCATGACCAGCGCGATGATGGTCCGTTCACTCCACCGGCGCACCGAGATCGAGTAGGCCAGCACCATCGGGTGACGCACGCAGTTCCAGAGGAATCGGAGCGGGCGCGGCATCCGGCCGCCGCCGTCCACCAGCAGCGTGGAGAGCAGACCCATGGCATTGCTGCCCGGACCGTAGCGGACCGGCTCGATGTGGGTGGTGGGGTCCGGGTGGAACGACGAGGTGATCGCGACCCCGGTGGAGAACGGCTGGGCCGGCACCTTCTTGGTCTCCGCGCCGAGCAGCGCCTCCGAGTTGGTCCGGGTGAGCGAACCCAGCCGATCGGAGAGGTGGGGCAGCACGCCGGTGTCCCGCATCGCGTGCAGTAGCCGCTGGGTGCCGAGCGCGCCGGCCGAGAGGATCACCTGATCGGCGGTGAACGTGCCGGTACGTGTCTCGATCCGCCAGCCGTCGCCGGCCGGCCGCAGCGCGGTGACCTCGGTGTCCGGGTGCACGGTGGCGCCCTTGCTCTCGGCGAGGTAGAGGTAGTTGACGTCGAGCCGGTTCTTCGCGCCGACCCGGCACCCGATCATGCAGTTGCCGCACTCGGTGCAGCCGGTCCGGTCCGGGCCGGCCCCGCCGAAATACGGGTCCGGCACGGTTTTCCCCGGCTCACCGAAGAAAACCCCCACCGGGGTACGCCGGAACGTGTCCCCGACGCCCATGTCCTCGGCCACCTGCTTGATCACCACGTCGGAGGGCGTCATCGTCGGTTGTTCGGTCACGCCGAGCATCCGGGACGCCTGGTCGTAGTGCGGGGCCAGCTCCTGCGCCCAGTCGGTGATCCCGGCCCAGTGCGGGTCGGCGAAGAACGGGGCGGGCGGCTGGTAGAGCGTGTTGGCGTACACCAACGAACCGCCGCCGACCCCGGCCGCGGACAGCACCATGATGTCCTTGAGCAGGGTGATCCGCTGGATCCCGCGCAGACCGAACTTCGGCGCCCAGAGGAAACTCCGCAGGTCCCATGACGTCTTCGGCAGCGTGTCGGGGGTGAAGCGGCGACCGGCCTCGAGCACACCGACCCGGTAGCCCTTCTCGGTCAGGCGCAACGCGCTGACACTGCCGCCGAAGCCGCTGCCCACGATCACGATGTCGTAATGCGTCATCGCTTCACCTAAGCATTACCGGCCGGTAACCACCAGGGGCGGTTTTCTACCGCCGGTAGATCGTCATCGAGTACCCGACCTGGTCGATCGGCGTGCTGCTGTCCAGCAACGGCTTGAGCCGGGGGCTGGCGAGCGCGACCCGGGAGTCGGAGACCACCAGGATGCCGTGCACCTGCTCGAACGGGACCGCGTAGGGGTTCGCGGCGTTGATGCCGTAATAGGCCGGTACCCCGCTGCCCTTGTAGATCAGCCAGATCTTCTCGCCGGCGTAGTCGGTCTTGAGCTTCTGCGACAGCCGGGCCAGGTCCTGACCCCAGTCGACGTTGGAGTCGTGCAGGTTGAGATGGGTGTTCGCGGTCCCGCCGAAGGCCTCGTTCGAGTACGGCAGGTAGTACGGGAACGTCCGCAGCGAGCTGACCGCGACGGTCAGCGCCAGGACCGCGGCGACCGGGAGCACCCAGCGGATTCTGATCAGGGTGACGGAGGCCGCCGCGACGGACAGGAAGAGCGGCAGGAAGATCGCGTAGCGGGTGCCGTAGTCCCGGGAGCCGGTCATCGCGACGAGCAGCAGCAGCGCCGAGACCGGCAGCAGGTAGACCGCGGCCGCCCGGACCCGGGGGACGAACAGCATGGTGACCGCGCCGGCCGCCCAGAGCACGAGCATCCCCAGCGGCGTCTTGATCAGCAGCGCGACCGGCAGGTAGTACCAGAGGTTGCCCCGGTAGGCCTCGCCGAGCAGGAAGCCGTTGAAGGTCTGCCGCTCGAACTTGAACTGGATCAGCATGCCGTCCCGGTAGGCCTGCGGGAACGGCAGCCAGTCGACGGCCAGGCCCTTCAGCCCGTCCGGGTGCGGCAGGCGCGGCGGGGTGGTCCAGCGCAGGTGCGGATCGACGACCAGGTAGACGACCCAGACCACGGCGACCGCGATCAGTCCGGTTCCGATCAGCGCCCCGGCACTGAACAGCAGCCGCCGCGTGACCGTTTTCGCCGGGGGCGCGGCCGCTGCTTCCGGATCGGGCGCCGCTTCCGCGTCGGCCGCTTCGAGCCCGGTTGCGGCAGGCTGCGCACGTTGCGCATGCCACATGGACCAGGCCGCCACAAGGACCAGCAGGGGTACGGCCACGAGCGTGTTCGCCCGGGTCGCCAGGGCCGCACCGAGTGCCACCCCGGCCAGCGGCAGGTAGCGCCACGGCCGCTCCCGTCCCCGCCAGGCCAGCCAGAACGCGGTCAGCAGCATCCCGGCGGCCGGCACGTCCAGCGTGGCCAGCGACCCGTGCGCGATCACATCCGGTGAGAACGCGTACAGCGCCAGCGCCACCAGCCCGCCGGCCGGCCCGGTCAGGTCCCGGGCGAAGACCAGCACCACCAGCCCGAACAGCAGCGTGAGCAGAATGATCGGCAGCCGGGCGGCGAACAGCAGCCGGAACGGGTTGTTGCCGCTCTCGTAGAGCAGGTGCCGCCCGAGCGCGCTCTGACTGCCCGGGTACGCCGGATCCAGCTCGTTCGTGCCGCTGAACAGCAGCCCGGTCGCCATGATCAGCTTGCCGAGCGGCGGGTGCTCCGGGTTGTACCGCAGGCTGTGCTGCTGGGTGTAGACGGCGGCGGTGGCCACGTAGACCGGCTCGTCGATGGTCGGCGTCTGCTGCCGTGCCGTGGTCACCATGGCGAACGCCATCTGCCCGAGCATCGCGAACACGGCGAGCAGATAGAACAGGCGGCGGCGCGGCATCGGGCAAAGATAGCCGGGCGATCAGCCGCTGAACTCGCCCGGTGGGGTGGCAGTGACGTCGGCGTGCTTGGCCACCTCGGCGGCGCGCAACTCCACCCGCCGGATCTTGCCGGAGATCGTCTTGGGCAGCTCGGCGAACTCCAGCCGGCGGATCCGCGCGTACGGCGGCATGTGCTCCCGGGCGTGCGCGAAGATCGCCGCCGCGGTCGTCTCGTCCGCCGCCCATCCGTCGGCGAGCAGCACGTACGCCTTCGGCACGGCCAGCCGCACCGGGTCGGGCGACGGCACCACGGCGGCCTCCACCACGGCCTCGTGCTCGATCAGCACGCTCTCCAGCTCGAACGGCGAGATCCGGTAGTCGGACGCCTTGAACACGTCGTCGGTGCGGCCCACGTACGTGATGTAGCCGTCGTCGTCCCGGGAGGCGACGTCACCGGTGTGGTAGTAACCGTCGACCATCCGCTGGGCGGTCAGCTCCGGGTCACCGTGGTAGCCGACCATCAGCCCGACCGGCCGCGGCTCCACGGCCACGCAGATCTCGCCCTCGGTCGCCTCGGCGCCGGTGACCGGGTCGAGCAGCGCGATCCGGAAGCCCGGCACCGGCCGTCCCATCGAACCGGGCTTCACCGGCTGGCCGGGACTGTTGGCGATCTGCACGGACGTCTCGGTCTGCCCGAAGCCGTCCCGGATCGTCACGCCCCACTTCGCCGCGACCTGTTCGATCACCTCGGGGTTGAGCGGTTCGCCGGCGCCGACCGCGACCCGGGGCGGCGTCTTCAGCTCGGTCAGGTCGGCCTGGATCAGCATCCGCCAGACGGTCGGTGGCGCGCAGAAGCTGGTCACCCCGCAGCGCTGCATCTCGGCCATCAGCCGGCCCGGCTCGAACCGGGTGTAGTTGTAGATGAACACGCAGGCCTGCGCGTTCCACGGGGCGAAGACGTTGCTCCAGGCGTGCTTGGCCCAGCCCGGTGACGAGATGTTCAGGTGCACGTCGCCGGGGCGCAACCCGATCCAGTACATCGTCGAGAGGTGCCCCACCGGGTACGACACGTGGGTGTGCTCGACCAGCTTGGGCTGTGCCGTGGTGCCGGAGGTGAAGTAGAGCAGCAGCGTGTCCCCGGCCTCGGTGACGTCGTCCGGGGTGAAGTGCGGGCTCGACGCGTAGGCCGTACGAAAATCGCGCCAGCCATCGGCCGCGCCCACCGCGATCCTGGTGATGTCCGCATCCACCTGGTCGAACTTGTCGGTCGCGCCGGCCATCGCGATCACGTGCCGGGCGCCGCCCCGGGCCACCCGGGCGGCGGCGTCGGCCGGCCCGAGCAGCGGAGTGGCCGGGATCAGCACCGCGCCCAGCTTGATCCCGGCGAGCACGGTCTCCCAGAGCTCGACCTGGTTGCCGAGCATCACCACGATCCGGTCGCCGCGGCGCACGCCCTGGTCACGCAGCCAGCCGGCCACCCGGCTGGACCGCTCGGACATCGCGGCGAACGAGACGCGCTGTTCGGTCCCGTCCTCCTCGACGATCCAGAGCGCGGGGGCGTCGTTGTCCCGGGCGATCACGTCGAACCAGTCGAGGGCCCAGTTGAACCGCTCGAGCCGGGGCCAGGCGAAGTCCCGGTAGGCGGTGTCGTAGTCGTCGCGATGGTCGAGCAGGAAGTCCCGTGCCTGGCGGAAAACGGTGTGCGCCTCGGTCTCGACCATGTCTGCCATTCTGCGCCGCACCGGGGAACGAGGGAACGCCCCGGCGGAAAACCGCCGGGGCGCTCGGGGAACGGGTGGGGTGACGCGTCAGAGCGCGGTGGGGACCTGGCCCTGCTGGTACGCGTCGTACTTCTCCTGGGCGGCCGCGAGCTTCGCCGGGTACGCCGTGGTGGTCCGGTACAGCTTGTAGATCAGGAAGAACTCGAAGGCGAGCATGGCCGCGCCGGCGAAGACCGTGATCGAGAAGATCAGGCCGGTCAGCGGGGCCAGGATGTAGACGAACATCTCGTACTCGATGCCGCTGAACAGGTGGGTCCGGATCCGGTTGCGCTTGAGGTAAGCGCCGACCCGGCTCTTCAGCGACTTCGGCCGCGCCGCCGCGATGGTGGCGGCCACGTTGGTGTCGGTGGTCTCCTCGGCCGCCTCGTCACCGGGCTCGGACATGTCCTGTGCCGGCTCCGGGCTCAGCTCGACCGGGTACTTCAGCGAGTTGAGCTTGTCGGTCATGCCCCGGCGGACCTTGGAGACCTGGCTGCCGTTCAGGTACCGGATCAGGTCCAGGAAGATGGCCACGGACATCAGCCAGAGGTACTTCACGTCGTGGTGCTGGGCGTACTGGCCACCGAACAGCGTGATCGCGCAGAAGAAGACCCGCACCCGGTCGAGCACGAAGTCCAGCCACTGCCCGAAGACGGTGCCGGTGCCGTTCAACCGGGCGATCTTGCCGTCCATACAGTCGACCACGAAGCTCAGGTGGAACAGCACCGCACCGACGATCAGCCACTGCTGGTCACCCTGTGCAAAGCTGACCATGGAGCCGGCGCCGATGATGGTCGCGATCAGAGTCAGAACGTTCGGTGTGATCCACCGATATGGCGCCACGAGCAGCACCAGCCGGGACGCCAGCGGGTCGACCAGAAGCACGGTCCACCACGCGTCGATCGGCTTGTAGGTGCGCTCCCGGATTTCCTGCAAGGTCACCTTCACGCGCGGCACTCTAAACCTTAATCCTAAGAGAACGCCATGTGACCCCCAGGTGTTCCGAAACGCCTACTACCTGGGGTAACACGTCGGGCGTAGATCAGTAATCGATTGTTTCAACAGGATACCGACATGGTTGCGAACCTGCCCGGTCGGCGCGGCGTACGGACTTCGCCGCACGCCGCGGATAAGGATTTTTCGCCTCAGCCGTGCTCGCGCAGACCCAGCCGGGCGTGCAGGGCCTTGAGCGGTCGCGGCGCCCACCAGTTCCACTGCCCGGCCAGCCGCATGAACGCCGGCACCAGCACCGGGCGGACCAGCAGCGCGTCCAGGATGATCGCCAGCGCGGCGCAGAGGCCGAAGAACTGGATCAGGGAAACCCCGGACGAGACCATCGCCAGGAACGACACCGACAGGATGCCGGCCGCGGCGCTGATCACCCGGACGCTGCTGGACATCCCCTCGACCACCGCGGTGTGCAGGTCGGCGCCCTGCTCGTGCCGCTCGATCACCCGGGACAGCACGAACACCTCGTAGTCCATCGACAGCCCGAACGCCACGCAGAACAGCAGCACCGGGATGGCCACCGCGAGCGGCGCCCCGGTCTGCCCGAGCACGTCGGAGAAGTGGCCGTCCTGGAAGATCCAGACCGCCACCCCGAACACCGCGCTCATCGTCAGGGTGTTCAGCAGCAGCGCCTTGATCGGCAGCAGCACGCTGCCGGTCAGCAGGAAGAGCAGCAGGAACGTGCTGACCGCGATCAGCACCGCGGCGATCGGCAGGCGGGACCCGATCGAGCCGGTGATGTCCACCAGTTGCGCGGCCGGGCCGGTGACCAGCACCGGGACCCGGTTCGGCACCGGTACCGCGCGGATCGCCCGGGCCAGGCCGGCGCCGGCGTCCGAATACGGCTCCACCTCGCTGAGCACCGAGAACCAGGTCGCGTCGCCGGCCACGAAACGCGAGTCCGGACGGCCGGCGGCGACCACGATCGAGCCGCGCTGGTACGTGCCGACCATGCTGTCCACCCGGGTCACACCGGGCACGCCGGAGAGCCGGGCGGCGTAGTCGGCGACCCGGGTCCGTGCGTCGGTGGCGCCGCCCCAGTGCTCGGCGACCACCACGGTGGCCCCGCTGCCGGTGTCGGCGAACTGCGTGCGTACCGCGTCCGCCACGATCCGGCTCTCCGCCGTCCGGGGCAGCACCCGGTCGTCGGCCACGCCGAAGCGCACGTGCCCGAACGGCAGCGCCAGGAACGCCAGGACCAGGATCACCGGCGCCGCGGTGAGCACCGGCCGGCGCAGCACGAACGCGGCGAACCGGCCCCAGAACGCCGGCTTCTCCGGGCGGGGCCGCCACAGCGCCCACTTGTCGATCCGGTGCCCGAGCAGGGCGAGCAGGGCCGGCAGCACCAGCAGCGCGGCGCCGACCGTTGTCACCACCACGGCGATGCCGGCGTACGCGAACGACCGCAGGAAGTACTGCGGGAAGACCAGCAGGCTGCACAGCGCGACCGCGACCGTGGCGGCGCTGAAGACGATCGTCCGCCCGGCCGTCCGCATGGTGCCGGCCAGTGCCGTCTCGGTGTCGGTGCCGGTGGCCCGCTGCTCGCGGTACCGGGAGACGAACAGCAGGCTGTAGTCGACCGCCAGGCCCAGCCCCAGCGCGGTGGCCATGTTGACCGAGAACACCGACACGTCGGTGATCGCCGCCAGCAGCCGCAGTGTGCCGAGCGTGCTGACGATCGAGAAGATGCCGATCAGCAGCGGCGCCCCGGCCGCGCCGACCGTGCCGAAGACCAGCAGCAGGAGCACCAGGGTGATCGGGATGGCGATCGTCTCGGCGGTGGCCAGGTCCGCGGTGACCTGCTCGTTGATGTCGTTGTTGATCTGGGTGAAGCCGCCGAACGAGACCCGGACCGGGCCGTCGTCGCGGGCCAGCTCGTCGTGCAGCACGGCGACCCGGTCCGCGCTGCGGTCCTCGTCGCCGTCCACGTGGACCAGCAGCATGCCCTGGTCGCGGGCCCGGCTGGCGAGCTGCGGCAACCGGTTGACCCAGTACGACCCGGCCACTGTCACCCCGTCGGTGCCGGCCAGCCGCCGGGTGACCCGGTTCGCGACGGTCCGGACATCCGGGTCGTCGACGCTCCCGCCGGGTTTGGCGATGAGCACCACCAGGTTCGGGTCCGCGGCACGGAAGTGCTCGGCGAGCACCTGCCGGCCGCGTACCGAGTCCGAGGCCGGATCGTCGAAGCCGCCGGTCTTCAGCGCACCGACCACGTCGGTGCTGAACGCCACCGCCACGCAGGCCAGCAACAGTGCGATGAGCAGGACGAACGTGGGATGGCGGGCGACGAGCCGGACGACCGGACCGGCCGCAGAGCCGGGCCCCGGACCGGGAACGACCGGATGGTCGTCCCCGGCCCGGAGCGGCTGTCGTGTCACAGAGGTCATGTCAGGTTGAACGCTCTCAGGCCGGTTGCGGCACGCGGGTGGGGTCGAGGTGCCGGGCCAGCAGATCCACCGTCGTCTCGATCTCCTCGTCGGTGTGCTCGGCGGTGATGAAGAACCGCAGCCGGGCCAGCCGCTCCTTCACCGCCGGATACATGATCGGGTTCACACTGACGCCGTTCTTGAACAGCGTGTCGGCCAGGCGCAGTGCCAGCATCGAGTCGCCGGTGATGGCCGGGATGACCGGCGTGCCGTCACTCGGTCCGGTGTCGATCCCGGCCCGCTTGGCCAGCCGCAGGAAGGTGGCCGACCGGTCCTTCAGGACGGTCAGCCGCTGCGGCTCCTCGCGCAGGATGTGCAGGGCGGCGAGCGCGGCGGCCGCGTTCGCCGGGCTCATCCCGGCGCTGAAGATGAACCCCGGCAGGGTGTACCGCAGGTATTCGATCAGCTCGTGCCGGCCGGCGATGTAGCCGCCGCAGCTGGCCAGGGACTTGGACAGGGTGCCCATCCAGATGTCCACGTCGCCGCGGTCCACGCCGAAGTGCTCGCCGACACCGCCGCCGCGGGCGCCGAGCACGCCGATGCTGTGCGCCTCGTCCACCATCAGCAGCGCGCCGTGCTTCTTCTTCAGCGCGATCAGCGCGGGCAGGTCGCAGATGTCGCCGTCCATGCTGTAGACGCCCTCGACGATGATCAGCACCCGGCGGTACCGGTCGCGGATCCGGGTCAGCAGCGCGTCCAGGGCGGCGAGGTCCTGGTGCGGGAACGGCTGGCGGTTGGCGCCGGAGAGCCGGCAGCCCTGCAGGATGCTGTCGTGCGCGAGCGCGTCGTGCACGATCAGGTCCTCCGGGCCGACCATGTGCCCGATGATGCCGACGTTCGTGGAGTGCCCGCCGAGCAGCGAGATCGCGTCCTCGGCGCCGACCAGGGCGGCCAGTCCGCGGTCGAGTTCGTCGTGCAGCGCCCGGTTGCCGGACAGGATACGGGCGGCGGAGACCGAGGAGCCGTACCGCTCGACCGCCTCGGTCACCGCGTAGTTGACCATCGGGTGCCCGGACAGGCCCAGGTAGTTGTAGCTGGAGAAGGAGATCAGCTGGCGGCCCTGGACCGAGGTCCGGTTGTTGATCACGCTGTCGTGCTGGATGTAGTACGGGTTGGCGACACCGACCCGCTCCAGGATCGCGCCGCGCGACTCGAACTGCACCACCTCGGGCAGCTTGGTCACGTCGGCCACCTCGGCCCGGCGGGAGTCCGCCCGGTGGACCAGGGCCTGGGGTTCCGGCACCGGTTCCGCCGCGGGCGCCGCCGCCGGGACGGCGGGGACGCCGCCACCCAGGGCCTGGGCGAGCAGCTGGGTGAGCTCGCCCACCGTGGCGATCCCGAACACCTGCTCGGGGGCCAGGTCCAGGTCGGTCCAGCGCCGCTTGGCCGCGGCGATCAGCTCGGCCGTCATGATCGAGTCGAAACCCAGGTCGGTGGCGAACGTCTGCTCCGGCCGGACCATGTCCGCCGGATACGCGCTGATCTTGCCGACCATCGCGGCGACCTCAGCGAACACCTGCTTGTCGGCGATCTTCGGGGCCGGCTTCTGCGGCGGGACCGCGGGCCGGGCGACCGGCGCCGGTGCGGGTGGTGCCACCGGCGTGTCCCGCACCGCCGGTGCGGCGGGAAGGGCCGGACGGCTCGGCGCCGCCGGGGCGGCCAGCAGGACGGACGGCTCGGCGCCGATGTCGCGCAGGACAGCGAGCTGCTCCCGCAGCAGGGAGATGACGTCGTTCACGGGAATCTGCTCTCCGTTCCGGGTAACGGCGGCCGGCGACGCTTCGCGTGCCGGAATTTCAGCGCGTTCTTCTTGGCTACCGACAAATCGGGCCGGTGGGTTCTTCGGCGCGGCCGTACGCCGGATCGAGTAGTGCTGAGTGGCCAGCGGCGAGGGCGGCAGCGTGACCAGCGGTACGCCCAGGCCCTCGAACAGCGGCGTGAGGTCCACCGGCACACCGGCCACGGCGAGCCGGCCCAGGCCCTCGAGCAGGGCGTAGCCGTCGTCCGGCTCGGCCGGCATCAGCGCGATCGAGTCCAGCCCGCGTGCCGACGGGGTCTGCGCGGCCATCCCGAGCAGCGCGTCCCCGGCCGAGACCTGCACCAGGATCTTCGCGCCGGACTGGATCGCCACGTCGACGGCGTCCCGGAACAGCACCGGCGCCGAACCCTGCCGGCTCCACAGCGCCCGCAACGTCTCCGGGTCGGCCTGGGCCGCCGGGTCCACGCTGGAGATCAGCGTCCGGATCGGCTTGCGCACCGGCAACTGCGCCACGTGCTCGGCCACCCGGGTGTCGACCTCGGACATCAGCGGCGAGTGGAACGCGTGCGACACCCGCAGCGGTGCCACCGGGACGTCCCGGGACCGGCACCGCTGGACCAGCTTGTCGACCGAGGCCTGGTGCCCACTGGCGACGATCTGGGTCGGATGGTTGTAACAGCCCGCCCAGACCCCCTCGATCCCGGTGCGCAGCTGCTCGAAGCCGGCCGCGTCGATCCGGACCGCGGCCATCGTGCCCTTCGCGGGCTCCTTGCCGGTGGTCACCGCGGCGCCCCGCTCGATCAGGAACTCGATGCCGTCGTCCGGGGTCAGCGCCCCGGCCGCGACCGCCGCGGCCATCTCGCCCACGCTGTGCCCGAGGGTCACCTGCGGGGTCACCCCGAGGTCGGCGAGCAGCTGGGTCATCCCGATCCCGGCCACACCGAGCCCGGGCTGGGAGATCCGGGTCGCGGTGACCTGCTCCTCGGCGCCCGGACCGGGCGTGTCGCAGAGCAGATCGGTGACCGGTGCGCCGGTGCGCTCGTCGACCCGGTCGGCGAGCGGCCGGACGTGCTCGGCCAGCGCCGGGAACCGGGCGACCAGGTCACGCAGCACCCCGGGGCGCAGCGAGCCCTGACCGGGGTAGAGGAACGCCAGCGAGCGCTGCTCGGGGGCGAGCGGGGTGAGGCTCGCGTACAGGCCCGCGGCGAGCCGGCCGATCGCGCCGGCGATCAGCTCCCGGGCCGCGGTGGCGAGCCGTTCGGACAGCTCGGCCCGGGTGCGGCACATCACCGCGATCCGGGCGGGCAGCATCGTACGGCTGGCCATGGTCCGGGCGACCGCGGCCGGGGTCATCCCCGGGTCCGCGGCGACCAGGCCGGCCAGCCGTTGCGCGTGCGAGGCGAGCAGCTCGCCGTTGTCCGCGGAGAGCAGCACCACCCACGGGCGGTTGCCGTCGGCGTCGTCGCCGTCGTCCTCCGGCCCCGGTGCCTCGCTCAGCACCGCGTGCACGTTGGTGCCGCCGAACCCGAACGAACTGACCCCGGCCCGTCGCCGGTCGTCGGCCGGCTGCGGCCACGCGGTCGGCTCGCCGGCGATCGTCAGGCCCGCCTCGGCCAGCGGCAGATCGGTGTTCGTCTCGATGGCCGGCTGCGGCGGGACGGTGCGGTGGTGCAGCGCGAGCGCGGTCCGCAGCACACCGGCGGCGCCGGCGGCGGGCAGCGTGTGCCCGATGGTCGCCTTGCCGGAGGAGAGGTAGCAGGGCCGGTCCGCGGACTTGACCCGCAGCCGGCGGATCGCCTCCAGCTCGACCTTGTCACCGACCGTGGTGCCGGTGCCGTGCGCCTCCAGGAAGTCGATCGCACCCGGTTCCACCCGCGCGTCCCGGTAGGCCGCCCGCATCGCGGCCTCCTGACCCTCCGCCCGCGGCGTCATCGGCCCGGCGCCCTTGCCGTCGTTGGCGGTGCCGATGCCGTTGATGACCGCGTAGATCCGGTCGCCCGCCTCCAGGGCGTCGTCCAGCGGCCGCAGCACGGCGAGCGAGCCGCCCTCGCCGAGCACGAAGCCGTCGGCCCGCGCGTCGAACGGCCGGCACACCCCGGACGGCGACAGCGCGCCCACCCGGGAGAAGCCGACGAGTCCGTTCGGGGTGAGGTTGAGGAACACCCCGCCGACCAGCGCGGCACTGCACGACCCGGTCCGCAGGTGGTTGATCGCCTCGTGCAGTGCGACGAGTGCCGACGAGCATGCGGCGTCCACCGAGAACGACGGGCCGCCCAGGTCGAGCAGCTCGCTGACGGTGGCCGGCGCCATGTTGAGCAGCGAACCGGCCATCGAGAACGACTGCGGCGGATCGATCGCCGCGGCCGCCGCCTCGGCGATCGCGGCGAGCAGCCCGGGGTCCTTGGCGTGCTCGGACAGCGAGCCGTCGGCCAGCATGCTCGCGGTGAGCCGGGCCCCGGTCATGTCCTTGTAGTCGGCGGTGCTCAGCCCGACGAAGACACCGGTGGTGGCCCGGTCGAACGGCCGGCGCTCCCAGCCCGCGTCCTGAACCGCCTCGCGGGCGAGGTCGACGAGGAGCCGGTGTTGCGGGTCCATGGCCTTGGCACGCCGCGGTGGGATGCGGTGGTGCAGGGCCGCGAACTTCTCGACCTCGTCGAGGAAAGCTACCCGGTCGGTGTACGTGGAATGGGTGTCACGGAAATTCGTGGAATAGAATGTCTCGTGATTCCAACGAGTCGACGGTACGGGCCGAAATTGATGAGCGGCGGCCAGCGAGTTCGACCAGAACTCGACCACGTCGCGCGCCCCCGGAAAACGGCAGGATAGGCCGACGATGGCAATGTCCAATGAAGTTCCCCATGCTTGCGTGCCAGATGGTCCGCCGGGTGGTGGCGGGGAAAGCGCGGAACATACCGATGGAAGATCGTCGGCTGGTGCGCTTTGTGAGCAGAGGCTAACGCACGATGGGCGTTTTGCGCGGAAGCCGCGACGGCGTTTTCACGAGACCTGTCGAGACTTTCCTAGAATAGATCATGACGGCGCGAAACCGTGTGATCTTCCCCTCCGGATCACCCTTTCGGGGCGACCGCGTGTCGCGATCTCCGATTTATTTCGTTGAGTAAACCGCAGGTCGGAGCGTGGTCCGGGTAGATCTTGTCACCCGGAGGTGTGTCGCTTTTGGGAAAAACCTACCTTTCGCCTAGCTTTGTGCCCCATGAAGCTCATGACCGTGCGACGGCTGGCTGCGGCCGTAACACTGGCCGGCATTGCCGCCGCCAGCCCCGCTCAGGCGGCACCCGCCCCGAAGACCTCTCCGATCCGGATGAACGCGACCGCGTACTACGGCACGCTCGATGTGATCGCGCGTGAGACCCTCGGCCTGAAGGCCCACTTCACCACCTGGGACGGCCGCCCGGTGGCCAACCTGCCGATCCAGTTCACCACCACCGGTGAGCGCTTCCCGCTGTGCGAGGCGACCACCGACTTCGGTGGCTGGGCCGAGTGCAAGAACGGGCCGGTCCCGCCGCCCGTCTCGCTGGCGAACCTGCTGGTCAACGGCTACGACGCCGTCTGGCTGGGCAACCGCCGGTTCGCTCCGGTGAGCGCGCACAACAACATCGGTATCGGCTGACACTGACGTTCTAGACCGGCCGGGCGCTCCCACCGCGTACCGGAAGGGTTGGGGCTGCGGCCGTGGGGTGCGCGACAAGCGCGCCCCCGGCCGCCCTGATTTTCTAGGACCGCAGGTCCGCGCCGACCTCGTGCAGGTGGCGCAGTGCCTGCCGATACGACTCGATCAAACCGGTCTCCTGGTAGGACACCCCGATCTCGGCGCAGTAGTCGCGCACGATCGGCTGTGCCTTCCGCAGGTTGGGCGTCGGCATCGCCGGGAACAGGTGATGCTCGATCTGATAGTTCAGGCCGCCCAGCGCCGCGTCCACGAAGCGCCCACCGCGCACGTTCCGCGACGTCAGCACCTGCTTGCGCAGGAAGTCCTCGTCACCGGCCGGATGCGGCATGCCCTTGTGGTTGGGCGCGAACGTCATGCCCAGGTAGACCCCGAACAGCGCCTGGTGCACCACCAGGAACGCGAGCGCCTGCAGCGGGCTGAGCACCAGCAGCAGCGCCGCGGCGTACCCGATCAGGTGCGTGCCGAGCAGCGCCCACTCCGTGCCGCGCCGTTTGACGGTGCCGTCGAGCAGCGCCCGGACACTGTCGCGTTTCAGCGAGATCCCGAGCAGGGTGAGCAGCGGGAAGAAGAACCAGGCCTGGTGCTTGACCAGGAAACCCTTGCCGCGGGCCGCCTCGCGGGACCAGACCAGCACCCCCGGCCCGACATCCGGATCCAGGTCGTCGTGGTTCGGGTTGGCGTGGTGCTTGGTGTGCTTGTCCATCCAGTACCCGTAGGACATCCCGATCGCCAGGTTGCCGGCGAGCCGGCCGGCCCGGGCGCTGGGCTGGTTGGTGCGGAACACCTGCCGGTGCGCGAGATCGTGGGCGACCAGCGCCATCTGGGTGTGTGCCACGGCCAGGAAGACCGCCACGGCCAGGGTCCACCAGGACGCGCCGACCAGGAAGAACGCCGTCCACCCGGCGATCAGGGCGAGGGTGACCAGGCTCAGGCGCACCGCGTAGTAGCCCGGGCGTCTGCGCAGGAGTCCGGCCGCGTTGATCCGGCGGTTGAGCTCCGCGAAATCACTTCCGGCCGTGCGCGGCCGTTCGGCAGTCGTCGTCATCGCACCAGCCAACCGGTCCGGGCGGCTCCGGTCAGCAGTGCTGGCCTCCTATTCGGGGGTAGTGCCAGCACTACCGACAAGCGTGCGCGGAGTGGGCAGGATGGAGTCATGGACTCGCGTGACTGGATCCGCGACGGGCTCCGGGCCGTGCTCGGCGGGTTGATCGCCATCCCGCTGGCGGTCCTGAACCTGCCGCTCTTCGTGCTCTCCCTGGTCACCCTGCTGCTCAGCGTGGTGCCCGGGCTCGGGATGGTGCTGTTCCCGCTGGTCACCAAGCTGGTCCGGCTGCGCGCCGACCTGGCCCGCCGGATCGCGGCCGGGTCCGGCGTGGTGATCACCCGGCCCTATCGCCCGCGCCCGGTGGCTGTGCTCGGCGGCTGGCGGCACTTCCGGTGGCTGCTCACCGACCCGGCCACCTGGCGCGACCTCGCCTGGCTGGTGCCCGGCGCGCTGACCGGCGTGGTGCTCGGCGTGCTCACCCTGGCCATCCCGCTCTACGGCCTGGAGGGCGTGCTGCTGATCCCACTGTGGATCTGGCTCGGCACCGGGTGGTATGGCTACGGTGCGATCTGGCCGTTCGACACCGTCGGCGACGCGTTCCTCTCCCTGCCGCAGGGCGCGCTGTTCCTCTCCGTCGGCCTGGCCGGCGCGCCGTGGCTGCGCTGGTTCGACGCCCGCTTCGCCCACCTGTTCCTCGGGCCGACCCGCAACGCCGAGCTGCGCCTGCGGGTCAGCCAGCTCACCGTCACCCGGGCCGACACGGTCGACGCGCAGGCCGCCGAGCTGCGCCGGATCGAGCGCGACCTGCACGACGGCGCCCAGGTGCGGCTGGTCTCGCTCGGCATGACGATCGGCCTGGCCGAGGAGATGGTCGAGACCGATCCGGCCGGCGCCCGCAAACTGCTCACCGAGGCCCGGGAGACCAGCACCGCCGCGCTGGCCGACCTGCGGCACGTGGTCCGCGGCATCCACCCGCCGGTGCTCGCCGAGCGCGGTCTGGACGGCGCGGTCCGCGCCCTGGTGATGGCCCTGCCGATCTCGGCCACCGTGGAGACCGCGCTGCCCGGCCGCCTGGAGACGCCGGTGGAGTCCGCGGCGTATTTCGCGGTCGCCGAGGCGCTGGCCAACACCACCCGGCACAGTGCCGCGCAGAACGCCCAGGTCGAGCTGTGGCACACCGGATCGACGCTGGTCATGCGGATCAGCGACGACGGCCGAGGTGGTGCCGACCCGGCCACCGGCACCGGCCTGCGAGGTATAGAGCGCCGTCTTGCCGCGTTCGATGGCACGATGAGCCTGTCCAGCCCGCGGGGCGGACCGACCGTCGTGACCATGGAGGTGCCTTGCGCGTCGTCCTCGCCGAAGACCACGCCCTCCTCCGGGACGGCCTGACCCGACTGCTGACCGCGCACGGCTGCCAGGTGGTGGCGGCCGTCGACAACGGACCCGCGCTGCTGCCCGCCCTCGTCGAGCACCGCCCGGACGTGGCCGTCGTCGACGTCCGGCTGCCACCGACCTTCACCGACGAGGGCTTGCAGGCCGCGATCGCCGCCCGGGTCGAGATCCCCGGGATGCCGGTGCTGGTGCTCAGCCAGCACGTCGAACCGCTCTACGCCCGCGAGTTGCTCTCCGACCGCACCGGCGGCGTCGGCTATCTGCTGAAGGACCGGGTCTCGCACGTCGCCCAGTTCGTCGACGCGGTCCGCCGCGTGGCCGGCGGCGGCACCGCCATGGACCCCGAGGTGGTCTACCAGCTGCTGGCCCGCCGCCAGTCCCCGCTCTCCGCGCTCACCGCCCGCGAACGCGAGGTGCTCACCCTGATGGCCGAGGGCCGCTCCAACGGCGCGATCGCCGCCAAACTCTTCGTCGGTGAGAAAGCCGTCAGCAAACACATCAACAGCATCTTCACCAAACTCGACCTCCCCCCGTCCGACGACGACAACCGCCGCGTCCTGGCCGTCCTCACCTACCTGAACGCCTGACCCCGCGCCACTTCCGGCAGGCGGTCCGGTCCCGCTTCACCCTTTTCCGGTACGACCAATCCCCGCCACAAACGCAACCACCCCTCCCGTGGCCGACCCCGCGAGGCCCAGCCCACTCCCGACCGCCAGGCGACCGCCGGGATGTATCCGGGGAGACGCCAGCGTCATCCAGGTCTGTCCGGGTTGATCCCGCCCCCGAGGCTGCTGGTCCCTGCGGCGGCTCCGCACCCGCCATCAACGGCCGCAAGAACCAGCCGAGCGGGCCCAGCCGGCTGTAACGGCCGTTGTGGGTGTGCGATAGGGGCCGTGAGGGCCAGCTGGGGGTGTCGGGCTGGTTGTGGCGGCCGTTGTGGGTGTGCGATAGGGGCCGTGAGGGC
>NZ_LLZH01000098.1:0-1511 GCF_001509495.1 Actinoplanes awajinensis subsp. mycoplanecinus
CCGGCTCGTGGCCCATACCGTCACCCGGGCGACCTGCCGATCCAGGTCCGCATTCTGCTCAGCCGACGACACCCGGGCGTACACCACTGTCTGCCCGGGTTCAGCCGACATTGCGGTGACCGGCTCGCCGACCATGATGAGACGGCCGATCCGGTAGGTAGGAACAGGCAGCGTCCCGGCCGCATACTGCCGTCGAGCGGTGATGTACGCGATGCCGGTCGACGACGCCCACTCCTTCAAGTTCACATGAGCATCATAGCTGCCTCAAGAACGCCAAAGATGCTCAACACGCCAGCAGTTAGCTACCCCTGCTAGCCAGTCAGGGTACGGCCGATCCGGTTGGAGTCAGGCCGCCACATCGACGGTACGCCCTGCCGACGAACGTTCACCTCTGAGCGTTACGACCCGCCCTGAACGTTCCGCACGTCCACGATCCACCGCTGCACCGTCCGCTAGAGCATCCGCCGCCGAGCCGAGGTCGAGCTATACAGAGACGCCTGGGAAGAGATGCTGGGAAGGGCCGCGCCGCACCAGGAGCCGCTGGAGCTGATCAGGGCGGCAGCCGGGGAGAGGAAGTGATGGGAGACAAGAACTTCGGCCACATCAACCAGAGCGAGTTGGCCTGGCGCAAGGGCAGCCGTTCGTCCGGCAGCGGAAGCGACTGCGCGGTGCGCGACAGCAAGGACCCGAGCGGCCCGATCCTGTTCTTCACTCCGAGCGAGCGCGCCGCGTTCGTCGCGGGAGTGCGGGAGGAGCACCTCCTCTAGATCACCCAGAAGCGTTGCCGCGCTCTGGCAGTCCCAGCAGTGGTCATCCCGTTGCCCGGTTCGTGGTCGCGTCAACGGCCTCAGCCAGCCAGCAGACCTGGATGCTTCGAGATGACCGTGGCCCAGCCAACATCACCAGACACTGCTGGCCGCATCTTCGAGTCGCTATGAGCGATATTCCGGCTCACCAGGCATTCGGGACATGCCAACAAGATGGTGTCGGGCTTGCTCTCGTACCGATGCGAGCGCACGCTAATGCGAGAACTTGATGCCACTTCCAGAGTCAGGAAGATTGGACTTCGCCATTGTCCTTCGGCGGCTGAAGTACACAGAACTCGTTGCCGTCAGGATCGGTGAAGACATGCCAGCTCCAGCCGTATTCCTCGATCGCGTTTTCTGTAACACGCCCGGCACCGAGCGCCATCACTCTGGCCGTTTCTACGGCCAGATCGGGTACGCGCAGGTCCAGATGTAACCGGTTCTTGGTGACCTTGGCCTCTGTTACCTGCTGGAGCAGCAGTTCAACGCCATGACCATCTGGGGGCATCAACTGTTGATAGCGACCGGGCGAACTCGGCTCAGCACGGTAGCCGAGCACACCGCACCAGAAAGTTGCCGACCGATCCAGGTTGGAGCAATCCAGAACTGAGCTTCCCCTCGTAACGTGGAGACATCGCCTTAAAGGATTGGTGATCGGCGATGGCGGAGACACGACGAAGGTTTGATCAGGACTTCAAGGATGGT
>NZ_LLZH01000099.1:0-1503 GCF_001509495.1 Actinoplanes awajinensis subsp. mycoplanecinus
CCAACGCCGTTCAGTTAGGGCTGGGTGGCTTCTGTCAAGATCAGGACGTTGATCTCGGTGGTGGCTTGGTAGGTGGTGCGGTCGATGTTGGGGCCGCGGGCGTTGTATTTGCTGATGGCGCGTTTGACGATGCGGGCTTTGGTGCGTATGCGCCGGTCGGGCATGAGGGCGGCGAGGACGTGTCGTCCGATGACGCCGACCAGGTCGATCACGGTGTCGGCGATGACGTTCGCGGCTTGGATGGTCAGGTCGCGGGCGGTGTTCAGGGCGATGGTGAAGCTGGCCCGGTCGGGGTCGGTGCCGGGGATGTTGTCGGTGGCGTCGACCATCGCGGTGCGCAGGATCTGGTAGGTGACGAGTAGGGCGTAGATTTCCTGCTCGATGCCGGTCGGGGTGCGCGAGCGCAGGACTCTGCCGTCGAGGATGGTCGATTTCATTTCCAGGTAGGCGGTCTCGATCTCCCAGCGCTGGTGGTAGAGGGCGATCAGGTGGCCGGCGGGATAGCGGTGGTGGTCGAGCAGGGTGGTGATCAGCCGGTAGTGGCCGGTGCGGCGGACGCCACCGGCGATGATGGTGATCTCCGCGTCGATGACCCGGATGCTCAGGGCGCCGAGTTGCGACAGGCGCGAGCCGTCGTCGTGGCGACCTCGTATGGGTAGGCGCCGTCCGCTTTTGCACCGGACGAGCAGATCGGCGCCGGCCGCGGCGAAGCCTTGCAGGACTGCGGCGGCGGCGAAGTTGCGGTCGGCCAGCAGCAGCATTCCGGGGCGCAGACTGCGAGCCAGGTGTGGGGCGTATCCGGTTTCCCCGGTGCCGGCCGGCCCGAAGACCGCGTCGATGACGTGCCGGGTGCCGCAGGCGACCAGAGCAAGCAGGCGGATCGTGGGATAGCCGCCGGTGCCGTGATGGCAGCGTTGCTTGGTCACCGCGGTCAGGTTCGCCGGGCTGTCGGCCACGCTGATCATCGTGCCGTCGATGGCGCAGACGAGCAGGCCCCGCCAGGTGACGGCGGTGGTCGCGGTGGTGACGGCCGGGCCGCGCAGCAGATCGAACAGGGCCCGCATCGGGGCCACGCCGAGGCGCTGACGAGCCTGACGCAACGCGCTGGCCGAGGGAGTCGTCAGGGCCATGGTGCGTAGCCCGGCAGTCAGCCGATGCCATACCTGCAGGTAGCCCTGCTCAGCGAACAGGCAGGCGGCGAGTAGGTGGTAGACAACGACCCGGGCCGGTAGCAGGCGGATCCGCTGCTGGACTGCGCCGCTGCGGTGCAGGGCGTCGTCGACCATGTCGAAGGGCACCAGTTGGGTCAGTTCACCCAGATGTCCCGGCGCGAACCGGCCCGCTGCGATGGACTTGGTTTCGGTTATGGCAATCTGGTCAGGCAGCGGAGCTCCCAGTGTCAAGGGCGTCTTAGAGTGACCACCCTCTATACAGGAGCTCCGCTGTTTCCTGCCTACGACACACCTTGACGACCACCCACACCGCCTAACTGAACGGCGTTGG
>NZ_LLZH01000100.1:0-1450 GCF_001509495.1 Actinoplanes awajinensis subsp. mycoplanecinus
CCGGCCACATACAACTCACCCGGCACGCCCACCGGCACCAACTGCATGCTGTCGTCGACGACGTAGGCACGCGAGTTGTCCACCGGACGGCCGATCGGCACGGGCATGGACCACGCTCGTACGTCGGCGGGCAGCAGGTAGGCCGTGCAGGCATGGGTTTCCGTAGGTCCGTAGTGGTTGTGCACCCGTACCTGCGGATGCCGCGCACTGAAGGCGCGCAGATCAGCCGTCACCCGAAGTGGCTCGCCGCCCTGCACCACGTGCCGCAACGCCGGCAGGGTCAGCCCGAGCTCGTTGGCGGACCGGCTGACGCCGTCGAGGACAACCGCCGGCGCGTACAGTTCGGTGATGCGCTGCTCGGCGAGCCAGCCAGCCAGTTTCTCCGCGCTGCTGCGCACCTCGTCGGCGGGGATCACCAATGTCTTACCGGTGAACAGGGCAGACAGGATCTCCTGCGCTGAGACGTCGAAGCTGATCGTCGTGAACTGAGCGACCCGGTCCCCGGCACCACCACCGATCTCCCGGTGATGCCAGGTGAGGAGGTTGCGCAACGCGCCGGCCGGCATCTCGACACCCTTGGGCGTTCCCGTCGAACCCGACGTGTAGATCACGTACGCCGGGCTCTGCTCGCTCAGCATGCCCACCCGGTGCTCCTGACCGGGGTTGTCGGCCGAGCGCCGACCGGGTGCCCAGAGCGCCGTGGGGTCGTCGAGGACGACGTCGCATCCGGCGTCGGCGAGCATGAAGCTCACGCGCTCGGCCGGATATCCGGGGTCCACCGGAAGGTACGCCGCGCCGGCCTTGAGCACGCCGAGGACCGCGACGATCAGCTCCACCGATCGGGGCAACGAGACAGCGACCACCTGCTCCGGGCCCACACCGCGGTCGATCAGCGACCATGCCACTCGGTTGGCCCGGTCGTTGAGCTGTTCATACGTCACCTCCTCGGCGCCGAAGACCACCGCGGTCGCGTGCGGGGACCGGCGCGCCTGGGCCTCGAACAGCTCCGGCAGAGACAGGTGCGGGACGTCGCGGCGCCGGCCACTCCACTCGCCGTGAATGCGGGCGCGCTCCTCGTCATCGAGCAAGTCGATGCCCTCGAGCGACGCGTCCGGGTCGGCGGTGACCGATGACAACAGCCGGTACAGGCGGTCCACCAGCGACTGGACGGTCACACGGTCGAAGAGGTCCTTGCGGTATTCGATCGCACCGAGGATGCCGCCGGCAGGGCCGTCGACGGTCCACGTCTCCATGAGGTTGACGAACAGATCGAACTGGACGGCTCCGGTGTTGACCGCGCCCAGCGACACCTCCAGGTCAGGAGTGTGACCGTCGAGGCGTCGGCCGTTCGCGGTGGGTGCGTTCTGCAGGGCGAGCATGACCTGGAACAGCGGGTGATGCGCCAGCGACCGTGCCGGGTTCAGCACCTCCACCAGATACTCGAACGGCA
>NZ_LLZH01000101.1:0-476 GCF_001509495.1 Actinoplanes awajinensis subsp. mycoplanecinus
CTCAGCAACGTCGCCAGACCAGCCTGCAACACCATGAACAAACTCGTCCCGGTCGACCGCGCCAACTCGACCAGACCCCGATGCAACTCCGCATCCCACCGGAACTCGAGAACATCACCCTCCGACGACGCCACCGCCGGATAAGGCCGATCCACCGGAAGCGCGATCTGCTCCGGCAGATCCTTCAGCGCCCGCTCCCAATAACCCACCTGCGACGCGAACAGGCTGTCCGGATCATCCTTGTCACCCAGCAGATCGTGCTGCCACAACGTGTAATCCGCGTACTGCACCGGCAACGGCGCCCAACCCGGCTCCCGGCCCCGCACCCGCGCCGCATACGCCGTCATCAAATCCCGCGACAACGGTGCCAACGACCAGCCGTCACCAGCCACGTGATGCAACACCAACAGCAACACATGCTCACCACCGGCCCCGAACAACACCGCCCGCAACGGCAACTCCCGGCCGAGGTCGAA
>NZ_LLZH01000102.1:0-1929 GCF_001509495.1 Actinoplanes awajinensis subsp. mycoplanecinus
TGCCGTTCGAGTATCTGGTGGAGGTGCTGAACCCGGCACGGTCGCTGGCGCATCACCCGCTGTTCCAGGTCATGCTCGCCCTGCAGAACGCACCCACCGGAGAATTCCAGCTGCCCGACGTGACCAGCAGGCAAGGCGTGGCCGGCACCAAGACATCCCGCTTCGACCTCTCCTTCTACCTGGAACAGCACCCCGAGAGCGACGACGGCGGCATCATGACCGGCTTCGTCGAGTACCGCACGGATCTGTTCGACCGCGAAACCATCCAGTCCCTCATCGACCGACTCCACCGGGTGCTCGCCACGGTCGCCGCGACCCCCGCCGCCACGCTTGACCAGATCGATGTGCTGGGCGCGGACGAACGACGGAACATCCTCGCGCGGTCCCAGGGAACCCGCCGTGACGTTCCGGTGCACCTGCTGCCCGACCTGTTCGAGGCACAAGCACGCCACACACCCGGCGCGACGGCCGTCGTCTGCGGCGACGACGTACTGTCGTACGCCGGCCTCAACACCCGTGCGAATCGGCTGGCACGCTGGCTGATCGGGCGGGGCGTGGGGCCGGAGCAAACGGTGGCGCTCGCGCTGCCGCGGTCCACGGCATTCGTCGCCGCTGCTCTGGCCGTCACGAAGACGGGCGCGGCGTTCCTGCCGGTCGACCCGGACTACCCGGCCGACCGCATCGCGTTCATGCTCGCCGACGCCCGGCCTAGCGCGATCCTCACGCACGGCTCGCATCTCGGCGGCCTGCCTGTCGGCGCCATCGCACTCGACGATCCCGGCGTGGCCGAGGAGATCCGGCGACACCCGGACGCCGACCCGCGGCCGGCGGATCGTCACGGCGTACTCCTGCCGGCGAGCCCGGCGTACGTGATCTATACCTCCGGCTCCACGGGCACGCCCAAGGGCGTTGTGGTCACCCATGGCGGCACCACCGTCCTGGCCGCCACGATGCGGGATCGCTTCGCGATCGAACCTGACAGTCGCGTCCTGCAACTCGCCTCGCCGAGCTTCGACGCCGCCGTCATGGAACTGCTCATGGCGTTCGGCGCCGGCGCGACACTGGTGGTGGCACCGGCAGTGCGGCTGGCCGGTGAGGAACTGGCCGCCTTCATCGGCGAGTCGCAGGTGACCCACGGCTTGGTGTTCCCCACCGTCCTGGCTTCCATGGACCCCGTCGGCACCGCAGGGCTGGCGACGCTGGTCGTCGGCGGCGAGGCGTCCACCGGCGAACTGATCGGCAAATGGTCCGCCGAACGCCGCGTCTTCAACGCGTACGGCCCCACTGAGATCACCATCGCGGCGACCCTCAGCGATGCCTTGACCGGCGCCGGCACGCCGCCGATCGGCCGTCCGGTGGACAACTCGCGTGCCTACGTCGTCGACGACAGCATGCAGTTGGTGCCGGTGGGCGTGCCGGGTGAGTTGTATGTGGCCGGGGGTGGCTCGGGGTTATCTGGGTCGTCCTGGTTTGACGGCGCAGCGGTTTGTGCCGGATGTGTTCGCTGGTGATGGCGGGCGGATGTATCGCACGGGTGATGTGGTGCGGTGGCGTCCGGGTGGGGTGCTGGAGTTCGTGGGCCGGGCCGATGATCAGGTGAAGGTGCGCGGGTTCCGGATCGAGTTGGGTGAGGTGGAGGCCGCGTTGGCGGCGTGCCCGGGTGTGGCGCAGGCCGCGGCCGCGGTGCGTCGGGATCGTCTGGTCGGTTATGTGGTGCCGGCGACCGACTCCGCCGTCGACGTGCCGGGCATCCGGCGCGCGATAGCAGCACGGTTGCCCGAGTACATGGTGCCGTCGATCACCGTCTCGATGGACCGCCTGCCGACGCTGCCGAGCGGCAAGTTGGATCGGCGGGCGTTGCCGGTTCCGGAGATGTCAACGGTGTCGTCGGGCCGGGCGCCGCGTTCGCCGCAGGAGGAGATCCTGTGT
>NZ_LLZH01000103.1:0-1391 GCF_001509495.1 Actinoplanes awajinensis subsp. mycoplanecinus
GCTTGAGTTCAAGGGAACGTTGCAACACCTGATCTGATCAGGAGTTGTTCGTGTTCGAGATCCGTGGTGATCGTCGGCCGCAGGGACGTAAGAGGTTGCATGCCGAACGTCAGGCATATTTTGATCTTGTGGCTAAGGGCGTAGGGACGAGCGAGGCGTGTCAGCTGGTCGGTGTCGACCGCAAAACCGGCTATCAGTGGCGAGCGGCGAGTCCGGGCCGGGCCCGGATCGCGAAACGGTCGCCCTCCCGTCCGCCCCGTCCGGCCCGGCCCGTCCGGCCCGCTGTCGCACCGGTCGCACCTGTCGCGCCACGGGCGGCCCGGGCCGCCGCCCGGCCTGCCCCGGTCCGGCACGCGACAGTCTCCGGTCGCTACCTGAACGAAGCCGACCGGCTGGTCATCGCCGACCGGCTACGTGAAGGTGTCCGGCAACAAGACATCGCCGTCGAGCTGAGACGATCCCCTTCCACGATCAGCCGCGAGGTCCGCCGCAACCGGCACCCGGAAAACGGCCTCTACCGCCCGTATGCCGCCCAGGACCGCGCCGAACGACGCCGGCCCCGCCCGAAAACCAGCAAACTCGCCGCCAGCCCCGAACTACGCGACCGGGTCCAGGCCATGCTGGACACCAAACACAGCCCGGAACAGATCAGCAACCGGCTACGCCGCGACTTTCCCCAGCGAAGCGAGCTGCACGTGTCCCACGAAGCGATCTACCAAGCCCTGTACCTGCAAGGACGCGGCGGCCTGCGCCGGGAACTGACCGCCGCCCTGCGCACCGGCCGCACCAGGCGCCAGCCCCACCGCACCAACGGGCAACGCCGGCCCCGCTTCACCGAACCGATGATCATGATCAGTGAACGACCCGCGGAAGCCGCCGACCGCGCCGTGCCCGGCCACTGGGAAGGCGACCTGATCATCGGCCAGGACAACCAATCCGCGATCGGCACCCTCGTAGAACGCACCACCCGCTACGTGATGCTCGTACACCTCGGCGCCGGCCGCACCGCCGAACACGTCCGCGACGGCCTGATCACCACCATGACCGGCCTGCCCGCTCACCTGAAACGCTCCCTGACCTGGGACCAAGGCACTGAAATGGCCCTGCACCACCAATTCAGCATCGCCACCGAACTACCGGTCTACTTCTGCGACCCGCACTCACCCTGGCAACGCGGCTCGAACGAGAACACCAACGGACTACTCCGCCAATACTTCCCCAAAGGCACCGACCTGACCGTCCACAGCCCCGAACACCTCACCGCCGTCGCCGCCGAACTCAACGGCCGACCCCGCAAAACACTCGGCTGGGACACCCCCGCCGAACGCCTCGCTACACTCCTCACCACCACCAGCTAACCCTCGTGTTGCAACGACCCCTTGAAACCGCCC
>NZ_LLZH01000104.1:0-1363 GCF_001509495.1 Actinoplanes awajinensis subsp. mycoplanecinus
CAGGGCCATTGCGTAGTCCGACGGTAAGGCTCTGAACTGGGGTTTCGTGGCTTGAGTGGCCTCTGTGGAGGCGAAGGTGGCGGGTGAGATCACGTCGGTGATGATGAAGTTCTCTACGCTACAAAACCCCGAGGACTTCACCCGCCGATGGCATCATCTCTCATCACCGCACTGACCGTCACCACACCCCACCCCCGCGGCGCACCCGCCCCGGTCACCGACGGTGAACAAAACGGACTGCTGGACGCGTTGGCGAAGGTTCCCGACCCGCGTGACCCGCGTGGGATCCGATACCCGCTGTCCGCGGTCCTGGCGGTCGCCGTGTGCGCCGTCATGGGCGGTGCGTCCTCGTTCGCCGCGATCACCGACTGGGTTCATGACCTGGATGAACACGGCCGGTCCCGGCTCGGCTTCGGCGACACGGTGCCGGTGGCCACGACGATGTGGCGGCTACTGACCCGCCTCGATCCGAGCCTGCTGACCACCGTTCTCGCCGGCTGGTTACACACCCGGACCCGCCCACCGAAACCGCCGCGCCGGTACCGCCGGGTGATCGCGGTGGACGGCAAAACCCTGCGCGGCGCCCGCCTGGACGGCGGCCGCCAGGTGCACCTGCTGTCCGCCCTGGACACCACCACCGGGATCGTGATCGCCCAGGTCACCGTCGACACGAAGTCGAACGAGATCACGTCGTTCGTGCCGCTGCTCGACGCCGTCGAGAAGGTCCTCGGCTCGCTTGCCGGGGTGCTGTTCGTCGCCGACGCCCTGCATACCCAGACCGGGCACGCCACCGAGGTCACCGCCCGCCGGGCGCACCTGCTCGTGCAGGTCAAAGGCAACCAGCCGACCCTGTTCAAGCAGCTCAAACGGCTGCCCTGGGCGCAGATCCCGGTCGGTGACCGGACCCGCGACCGCGGTCACGGCCGCCGGGAGACCCGCACCCTCAAAGCCGTCACCGTCGCCACACCCGGCGGCATCGGTTTCCCGCACGCCCAGCAGGCCATCCGGATCACCCGCACCCGCATCGTCGCTGGCAGGACCAGTCGCGAGACCGCTTACCTGACCGTGTCACTACCCGCCGGCCAAGCCCTGCCCCGCGACCTGCAGACCTGGATCCGCCGGCACTGGCACATCGAAAACCGCCTTCACCACGTCCGCGACGTGACATTCCGTGAAGACCTGCACCAAGCCCGGACCGGCACCGGACCCGCCGTCATCGCCACACTGCGTAACACCGCAATCGGATGGCACCGAGCCACCGGCGCGACCAACATCGCCCGCGCCACCCGCCAAGCCAGCCATCAATCAAACACCCTGATCACCGCCGTGACCAGCAGCTATCCGACTACGCAATGACCCTGGG
>NZ_LLZH01000105.1:0-1353 GCF_001509495.1 Actinoplanes awajinensis subsp. mycoplanecinus
GCCTTGTCATCCGGCGGCGTTCCGTGGGCCGGCCCGCCTCATCTCCCGCCGATGGTCGACGTCCGTGAGCAGTTGGCCCACCTCCGCGCCGCGGTCGACGCTCTGGAATCCCAGCTCACCGCCAACCTCGCGGGCGCCCGAGACGCCACCCACCCCCTGACCCCCCACACGGGCCCGTCTGCCCACACCGACCCGGTCGCCCACACCGGCCCGGTTGTTCACGCCGGCCCGGTTGCCCACGGCGGCCCGGTTGCCCACGGCGGCCCGGTTGTTAACGCCGGCCCGGCTGTTCACGGCGGCCCGGCTGTTCACGGCGGCCCGGCTGCGGATCACGGCGTCCCGGTGGTGGTCCCCGCCCAGCCCGCCCCGGACCATGCCGCCGCCGAATCGGCCCCCGGCACGGTCCACCCCTGACCCGGGGCGCCCGCTTTGCCGCGGTTGCCGGATGGCTGAGGCCGGCAGCCAGGCGGCGCAGCGGCAGCTCCGGGCCCGCTGCGCCGGTACTTGCCGCAGCCACCTCCGGCCGTCCCAGCAGGCGGTCTACCGGTCCTGGTATGTGGTCACGCGCGGGTTTTCCCGGTGCGACACGACTCCGCGCTACGCCGCAGCCTACGCGCCGTCCCGCATCCCGAGACGACACCAGAACGCAGCACCCTCCGGCTGGTCCTCAGGGGTGTCTCGTGCTGGTTTAGCGGCTCTCAGGACCAGCTGAGCTTGCCTGGCTGGTGTTCAGGGGTGTCTCGTGCTGGTTTTAACGACCCTCAGGACCAGCCGAGCTTGCCCGGCTGGTCCTGAGGGCCGTCTCGCGTCCGGTTTGACCGCCGCCAGCGCCAGCCCGGCGGATCGAGCTGGCCGTGGTGGCCGTTATGGGGCGCTTTAACGGCTGTCAGGGCCAGCTGAGCAGCTTCGGCTGGCGCTGACGGCCCTTAAGAGCGGCGTGAGAGGACCCTCAGCACCAGCCGGGCGAGCGGTGGGCCCGGCGAGCGCTCATCGTGGTCTCGAGGCCGCTTTAACCACCACGGACGCTCGCCAAGCCGGGCCGGCGGGCGAGCGCTGATGCGGCCGTCAGGGCCAGCTGGGTGTCCGGCTGGTGGTCACGGTCGTTTCGGGCCGCTGATGCGACCGTCAGCGCCAGCCGGGCCCGCGCGGCTGGGTTCGCGAGATTGTCCGTAGTCAGGATCGCCGAGCCGAGCCGGGCCGGGCCGGGCCGGGCTGCGCTGCGCTGGGCCGCGCCAGGCTGCGCCGCGCCGCGCCGCGCCGGGCTGCGCCGGGCTGCGCCGGGCTGCGCCGGGCTGCGCCGGGCTGCGCCGGGCTGCGCCGGGCTGCGCCGGGCTGCGCCGGGCTGCGCCGGGC
>NZ_LLZH01000106.1:0-1349 GCF_001509495.1 Actinoplanes awajinensis subsp. mycoplanecinus
CGGGAACCCCGGCCCCCGGCCCCCCCAAAGCCGCGCCCCGGCCGCCCCCATCAACCCCTCCTCGGCACCGGTCTGGCCCGCGGTCACCGCCGCACCCGGATCCGTCCGCCCGCGCGGCGACCACCCGCCCCGGCCGAGCAGCCCGGCATACGCCCCCTGCGCCCCGGCCGCGATCGCCGGATCGACCACGTGCACCAGGGTCACCGCGTCGTCCACACCGGCCAGCTCCCGCGCCGCGTCGACCGCCGCGGGCCAGACCCCCTCCCGCACCCACACCAGAACGTTCATCCCCAAACCCTCCCAGCCCCTCCCCCACTCCGCCACCGCTGTCCCCTCCCGCTCACCCCCTCGGCCGCTGTCCACTCCCGGTCATCCCCGCCACCGGCACGTTCCTTTTCGGTACGCATACGGAGCGCTCGTCCGCAGGCTACGAGCCACGTCCCGCCCGTGAGGCCACCGCGAGGCGCGCTGCCGGTCCGGGCCGCGGCGCGGCGCACTGCCTCGGCTGGCGCTCAGGGGTGCCTCCGGCCCCTCGAGACAACCCTCAGCGCCAGCCGGGGCTGCGCGGGAGGGGCGTGCCGGAGCCGGCGGCGACGCTCGCGGCCGAGGCCGGGATCGTGGTGCTGCGGGTCGCGTTCGAACGGTGGGTCGAGGCGGGAGTGGCCGGAGACCTCGGCGCGATCATGCGGGAGACATTGGCAGACCTGCGGGCGGTGACCGTGGTTCCTGCCCGGTAGGCGGACCGCGATTCGCCCGCGACAAGTGGGCCTGGCTGACGACGCGTGTCGATGCCGGACGAGAATGGCCGCCGTTGTCCACATGCGCCAGCACAACGGGGGATACAGATGACTCAGCCGCCACAGCAGGGCTCGCCGGAGCCGCCGCCGATTCCGGACCGTGAGTTGCCGGTTCCTGACAGCGCACCGCCGGTCCTGGGCAACCCGCCGCGGCCGGTTCTCGGCAGCCCGCCGCCCTTTCCGGCCAGTCCGGGGCTGCCGGCTTCAGCGCCGCCGCCGTTCCCGGACAGCCCGGCATTCCCGGTCCCGGTCCCGGTCCCGGTCCCGGTCCCGGTCCCGGTCCCGGTCCCGCAGCCGCAGCCGCAGCCGCAGCCGCAGCCGATCATCCCGGTGCAGCCCACCTATCAGCAGCCCGCGCCCGCCCCTCAGCAGCAATGGACCGGCGCCCAGCAGCCCTGGCCCGATTTCGGTGACCCCCAGCAGCCCGCGCCCGCCCCGCAACAACCGTGGACCGGCCCCGTGCAGCCCCACCAACCATGGGCCGCCCCTGAGCAGCCCCACCCCCACCAGCCGTGGACCGCAGCGGAACAACCGCAGCAACCCCAGCAGTCC
>NZ_LLZH01000107.1:0-1336 GCF_001509495.1 Actinoplanes awajinensis subsp. mycoplanecinus
CTGTCAATCCCCTGGAACCGTAGAGGCTTTGATCTTGAGGTTTTTAGATCTTGGTAGGTGTAGTCAGTGGCGGCGTAGCCGCCTCCATCTCCCGATCTTCAGGCCGCGCGTTCGGCGCGGACCCGTGCCTCGTAGACCGCTGGTGGTAGCCGGCCCGCGGTCGAGTGCCGCCGCTGGTTGTTGTATTCGTCGATGAACGCGGCGACCTCGGCCCGGGCCTGGACCCGGGTGGCGTAACGCCCGGCCCGGGCGAGGAGCTCGAACTGCAGGGTCGAGTTGAACGACTCAGCGACCGCGTTGTCCAGCGCCGAACCGGTGCGGCCCATCGACTGACGCACCTTCGCCCGAGCACAAGCCGCCCGGAACAGACTGCCGGTGTACTCGCCGCCCTGATCAGAATGGAAGATCACCCCGGCCACGTCACCACCACGGACCACGATCGCGACTTGCAACGCGGCCGTCGCCAGAGCGGCATCATGGTGCGCGCCCATCGCGAACCCGACCGCCCGGCGCGAATGCAGGTCCACAACGGTCGCCAGATAGAACGGCCCCTGGTCACAGGGGATCTCGGTGAGGTCACCGACCCACGCCACGTTCGGCACGGCCGGTGGCGTGAAGTCCCGGTTGAGCAGGTCCGGTGCCTTACGCGCGGACCCGTCCGGCTGGGTCAGGTTCCGGCGGCGGCGTTTCGGCCGGGCGACCAGGTCCTGCCCGGCCATGATCGACGCGACCGTGTTCACGCTGACCCGCCAACCCATCGCCTGCAGATCATCGGTGATCCGCGGCGAACCATAACGACCCTTGTGCCGGGCGAACAACGTGACGACCAGGGCGGTCAGCGCCTGCCGGCGGGCCCGGCGCAGCGACGTGTCACCAGGCAGCCATTTATACAACCAGGCCGGCGACACCCCGAGTGCCCGGCACGAGACCGCATACGGGATACCGTGCTCTGCCCTCTGAGCGGCGATGAACCCGGCCACGGCTACCGGCCCATCGAGTCCTCGACCCAGAGGGCCAGACTGCGCTTGAGCACATCACACCGCATCCGCAACTCGGCGTTCTCCCGGCGCAACCGGGCCAACTCGACCCGCCCGTCCTCACCCAGGCCGTCACCGGCACCGTCCTCCCGGCGCCGCCGATCAGCGTTCACCCAGCTCGCCAGCGTCCCGTCGTTGATCCCCAGATCCCGGGCCACCTGCGCGATCGGCTTACCGGTCTCCCGGACCAGCCGCACCGCACCATCCTTGAAGTCCTGATCAAACCTTCGTCGTGTCTCCGCCATCGCCGATCACCAATCCTTTAAGGCGATGTCTCCACGTTACGAGGGGAAGCTCAG
>NZ_LLZH01000108.1:0-1257 GCF_001509495.1 Actinoplanes awajinensis subsp. mycoplanecinus
CGCGCGGAACATGGATCTGTTGCGGTTCGCGACGGCGGGCAGTGTCGACGACGGTAAGTCGACGCTCATCGGGCGGTTGTTGTTCGACACGAAGACGATTTTCGAGGATCAGCTCGAGGCGGTCGAGGCGGCGAGCGCGTCGCGTGGTGACGAGTACACGAACTTGGCGTTGCTCACCGACGGTCTGCGGGCCGAGCGGGAGCAGGGCATCACGATCGATGTGGCGTACCGGTATTTCGCGACGCCGAAGCGCAAGTTCATCATCGCGGACACGCCGGGGCACATCCAGTACACCCGGAACATGGTCACCGGGGCGTCGACGGCGGATCTGGCGTTGATCCTGGTCGATGCGCGTAAGGGTCTGGTCGAGCAGTCGCGGCGGCACGCGTTCCTGACGAGTCTGTTGCGGGTGCCGCACCTGGTGCTGTGCGTGAACAAGATGGATCTGGTCGACTGGGACAAGGCGGTCTACGACCGGATCGCGGATGAGTTCACGTCGTTCGCGGCGAAGCTCGACGCGCCGGATCTGACGATCATCCCGATCTCGGCGTTGAACGGTGACAACATCGCGTCGCGGTCGGAGAAGAGCCCGTGGTACGAGGGTCCGTCGTTGTTGCATCACTTGGAGCACGTGCACATCGCCAGTGACCGCAACCTGGTCGATGTGCGGTTCCCGGTGCAGTACGTGATCCGTCCGCAGTCGACGACGGTCACCGACTATCGCGGTTATGCCGGTCAGGTCGCGTCGGGGGTGTTGAAGCCGGGTGACGAGGTGATGGTGCTGCCGTCCGGGTTGACCAGCACGATCGCCGGGATCGACACCGCGGACGGGCCGGTCGACGAGGCGTTCCCGCCGATGTCGGTGACGGTGCGGCTCAACGACGAGATCGACATCTCGCGCGGTGACATGATCTGCCGGCCGCACAACGCTCCGGCGGTGGCGCAGGACATCGAGGCGATGATCTGCTGGATGGACGAGAGTGCCCCGCTGCGGGTCGGTGGCAAGTACTCGATCAAGCACACCACCCGGACCGCGCGGGCCGTGGTGCGAGGCCTGCAGTACCGCCTCGATGTGAACACCCTGCACCGGGACGAGTCCGCGGACGGGCTGGGGCTCAACGAGATCGGCCGGGTGCGGCTGCGCACGACGGTGCCGTTGCTGGCCGATGAGTACCGGCGGAACCGGACCACGGGCGGGTTCATCCTGATCGACGAGTCGACCAACCGTACGGTCGCCGCCGGAATGATCATCGAAGC
>NZ_LLZH01000109.1:0-124771 GCF_001509495.1 Actinoplanes awajinensis subsp. mycoplanecinus
CCCTGGGGGCTCCCCCGCTGACAGTCTGACCGTGAGCAGACCCCGCCGCTGCGGGCATGTGGACAACCCGAGACTGTGGAAAACCTCAGCCCCGCCCCGACCCCACCCGCCGGGTCCGCTCCACCGCCCCCGCGTCCACGCAGACCCGATCCCGCCCCGTCCGCTTGGCCTCATACAACTGCGCATCCGCCCCGGCCAGCAGCTCCGCCTGCGAACTCCCCGGCATGGCCGCATCCGCCCCGATGCTCACCGTCACCGGCAGCTCCCCGGTCACCGGCCCCCACGGATGCCCGGCGATCCCGGCTCGCACCCGGTCCAGATACCCCGCCACCTGCTCCCCGTCCATCCCACCGACCACGAGCAGGAATTCCTCCCCGCCCAGCCGAGCCGCGAACCCCCCGACCGGCGCCGCGTCGATCAGCAACCGGGCCACCTCGATCAGCACCCGGTCACCCACCTCGTGCGTGCACTGGTCGTTGACCCGCTTGAAGTGGTCGAGGTCGAGCAGCGCCGCCCACAGCGGCGCCCCGGTCCGCGCGGCCTGCTCGATCATCCCGGGCAGTTGCTCGTCCACGTAGCGCCGGTTGCGCAGCCCGGTGAGCGGGTCCCGGCGGGCCTGCTCGCGGAACTGTTCGGCCTCTTCCCGCGCCTCGTTGACCTCGAACAGCGCCTGCCGGCTGCGCGCCTGCGCCTCCCGGGCCGCGGAGATCACTTCCTTCTCGGCCGTGTGGAAGCGTTTGTGCTCGGCGAACGCATTGGCGAAGTCGCCGGCCGCGGCGTACAGCTCGGCCTGTTCCTGCATCACCCGGACCAGGATCTCGCCGTGCCCGTGCGCCTCGCACTGGTCCCGGCAGGTGTTCAGGGTGTCCTGGGCGTTCGGCAGGTCGCCCTGCATCCGCCGGGTGGTGGCCAGGGTGAGCAGGAACTCGGGCAGCGAGTCGGCCTCCTGCGGCCCGTCCGGGTATCCGCTGATCGCGACCAGGATGGTCTGTTCGGCGTCGTCGTAGTGACCGAGGGCGATCTGCACGCTGGCGACCGTGTCGAGGTCGTTCGGGTCGAGCCGGTGATTGTTGGCGGCGGCGGTGGCCCGCATCCGCCGCACCACGTCCCAGGCCCGTTCCGGTTCGCCGGCCAGCGATTCGGCATACGCGTGGTTGTTCAGCACCAGCATCCGGTCGCGGATGTCGGTGCTGTGTCTCGCCAGCTCCTCAGCCTGCCGGTAGCGTTCCCGGGCCGCCTCGATCGAGCCGGTCTCGGTGAGCGCGTCGGCGTACTTGACCACGTACGGCAGCCGGCGGCGGGGCGGGACGGTGTCCTCGAGCGCCTCGACCGCGGCGACCGCGTGTTCCAGCAGCGCGGCCACGTCACCCAGGTTGCGGTAGGTCCGGCCGAGCAGCAGGTGACTGCGGGCGATCAGGTAGCGGTTACCCCGGGCGTGCGCCCACTCGTTGATCAGCCACATCGCCTCGGCGGCGGCTTTCAGCTCACCGGAGCGTTCGGCCGCGTCGGCCTGGATCAGCCGGGCCCGCATCTGGGAGACCGCGTCCCCGTCGGCGGCGGCGTCCTGCTCGATCTCGACGGCGCGGGCCGAACGCCCGGCCGGGTCACGGCCGACCCAGTCCTCCAGGTCGTCGAGTTCCGCCGCCCGGGCCACGAACGCGGCCGGGACAGCGGCACTATCTGCTGCCGTCCGCATCAGGGCCGTTCCGGTCATGCCCGACCATCGGCATGGATCCGCGGCGTCGTAGCTTTCCGGCGGGCATCCGATCATCGTGCGCCCATCGGGCACAGCGGGCAAGGAGGTCGTCACGAGTCGTTAAAACCTATAAACCCTATAGGCAATGTATATTGATCGGGATTGTTACGCCGCGGACACGCTACGTAAGGGATCTCGATGATAAATCCGCTCGTTAACCGCCGCACCCTGCTCGGGGGACTTCTCGGAGTGACCGCGCTCGGCCTGACCGGATGTGCCGGCGACGACGCCGCCGCCGCGAGCCTGAGCGCCTCCGACCCGCTGCCGACGACCGTCGACCCGGCCACCGCACTGGTCATCTCGATCCACACCACGCAGGTCGCGCTGCAGGCCTCCGGAGAGATCGGCAAGCTGCCGTTCACGGTCAAGGACTGGCCGAACATCGCGGCCGGCCCCGACGTGATCACGGCGTTCCGGGCGCACTCGGTGGACCTGGCCAACAACGCCGGGATCCCGCCGATCCAGGCCGCCGCGATCGGCGTGGACGCCAAGATCGTCGCGGTGCAGACCGTGCAGAAGCCGCAGTACACGTACGTCACGGCGCCGGGCAACCCGGTCGCGGGGCTGACCGACCTGCGGGGCAAGAAGATCGGCTTCTCGCAGGGCCAGGCGCAGGGTGTGGTGGTGCTGCGCACCCTCAAGGAGCAGGGCCTGACCCCGAAGGACGTGCAGCTGATCGCGCTGCCGAGCACCAAGTTCCTGGTCGCGTTGCAGAGCGGGCAGATCGACGTCGCACCGCTCGCCGAGCCGTCGATCACCAAATACCTTCTCGAGTACGGCAAGGACGGCGCCATCCAGTTCCCGATGACCGCTGTCGACTATCTGGGCGTGCTCTGGGCGCCGGGCGAGGTGCTCGCCGACGCGGGCAAGGTCGCCGCGATCCGGTCGTTCATCCCGTTCTGGGCCAAGGACCAGGTCTGGCGCTGGGAGAACAAGGAGAAATGGCTGGACGCCTACTACGTCAAGGACCAGCAGGTCTCCCCCGCGGACGCCGAGCGGATCGGCACCACGCTGCAGAAACCGTTCTTCCCGCGGAGCTGGGACAAGGCCGTCGCGTGGGAGAAGGAGTCCGCCGACCTGCTCGTCGAGGGCGGCTTCATCAAGCCGATCGACCCGGAGAAGCTCTTCGACCGGCGCTTCCAGTCCCTCGCCGCGGACGCGGTACCCGCCGAGTACCAGGAGTGACCATGGCCACCGAGACGTTCTCCGTCGCCACCCGGCCCCGATCCCCGGTTCCGGCCGTCCGCCGGGCGCGACGCCGCCTGGGTCCGGGCAGACCTGTTCCGTACGGAAGATTGCTCGGTCCCGCCCTCCTCCTCGCGCTGTGGGCGGCGGCCTCCGCGAGCGGTCTGCTCGATCCTCGCAAGCTCTCCGCGCCGTGGGCGGTGGCCCGGACCACCGCGGACATGATCTCCACAGGTGTCCTGCAGGAGCACGTGCTCACGTCGCTGACCAGGGCCACCGCCGGTTTCCTGATCGGCATCACGGCCGGCCTCGCGCTCGCGGTGATCGCCGGGATCAGCCGGATCGGCGAGGCGCTGATCGACGGCCCCATGAAGATCAAGCTGGCCATCCCGACCATCGGCCTGATCCCGCTGCTCATCCTCTGGCTCGGCATCGGTGAACTCTTCAAGATCGTGATCATCGCGGTGGCCGTGGCGGTGTACATGTACATCCAGGTCCACGCGGGGCTGGTCGGCATCGACAAGCGTTACGTCGAGCTGGCCGAGGTGCAGGGCTACCGCCGGAGCGAGTTCCTGCGGCACGTCGTCCTGCCCGGTGTGCTCCCGCAGTTCTTCGTCGGCCTGCGCCTCTCGCTCACCGCGTCCTGGCTGGTCCTGATCACGGTCGAGCAGATCAACGCGCTGAGCGGGGTCGGCTACATGATGGAGCAGGCCCAGCAGTATGCACAGACCGACGTGATCCTGGTCGGCCTGGCCGTCTACGGCATCTTCGGTTTCCTGTCCGACGCGCTGGTGCGCGTGACCGAGCGGAGGGTGCTGTCATGGCGACGGACACTGGCGAGCTGACCGGCGTACGGATCGAGAAGCTGACCCGGCGCTTCGGCGACCACGTGGTCCTCGACCGGGTCGACCTGCAGATCGCGCCCGGCGAGTTCGTCGCACTGCTCGGACGAAGCGGTTCCGGCAAGAGCACGCTGCTGCGCGCCCTCGCCGGTCTCGACTACGACGTGGCCGGCGACGGCGAATTGCGGATCCCGGACCGGGTGTCGGTGGTCTTCCAGGACTCCCGGCTGCTGCCCTGGCGCCGGGTGCTGGACAACGTCATCCTCGGCCTGCGCGCGCCGAACCCCCGCGAGCGCGGCGCCGAAGCCCTGGCCGAGGTGGGTCTCGCCGGGCGGGAACGCGCCTGGCCCACCGAGCTCTCCGGCGGCGAGCAGCAGCGGGTGGCGCTGGCCCGGTCCCTGGTCGGCGAGCCGGAGCTGCTGCTGGCCGACGAGCCGTTCGGTGCGCTGGACGCGCTCACCCGGATCCGGATGCACGGCCTGCTGCGCGCGCTCTGCAAACGGCACCAGCCGGCGGTGCTGCTGGTCACCCACGACGTGGACGAGGCGGTGCAGCTGGCCGACCGGATCGTGGTGCTGGACGGCGGCCGCATCGCCGTCGACATCCGCCCCGGCCTGCCCGACTCCCGCGCACCCCGTGACCCGGGGTTCCAGGAGGTCCGTGAACTGCTACTGCGAGCCCTGGGAGTCACCTCATGACCCGCCAACTGCACCTGAACGCGTTCCTGATGACGGTCGGGCACCACGAGGCGGCCTGGCGGCTGCCGGAGAGCGACCCGTTCGCCCACCTGGACGTCCAGCACTACGTCCGGCTGGCCCGGATCGCCGAGCGCGGCAAGCTCGACTCGCTCTTCCTGGCCGACAGCCCGGTGCTGTGGAACAGCGTCGGCCACCGCCCGTCCGGCGGCCTGGAGCCGACCGTGCTGCTCACCGCGCTGGCCGGGGCCACCGAGCGGATCGGCCTGATCGCCACCGCGTCGACAAGCTACAACGAGCCGTACAACCTGGCACGGCGGTTCGCCTCGCTGGACCACGTCAGCGGCGGCCGGGCCGGCTGGAACGTGGTCACCACGGCCGGGCCGGACGCGGCGCGCAACTTCAACCTGGACGACCAGCCGGCACACCGCGACCGGTACGCGCGGGCCGCCGAGTTCGTCGACGTGTCCCGCAAGCTCTGGGACAGCTGGGAGGACGACGCCGCGCTCGGCGACAAGGCGAACGGCGTCTGGGGCGACGACACGAAGATCCACCCGGCCGGGCACACCGGCGAGTACTTCCAGGTGGCCGGCGCGCTGAACGTGCCGCGGTCCCCACAGGGTCACCCGCTGCTGGTCCAGGCCGGCTCCTCGGAGGACGGCAAGGCGCTCGCCGCGAGGTACGCCGACGCGGTCTTCACCGCCCAGCAGACCCTCGAGGACGCCCAGGCCTTCTACGCCGACCTCAAGCGCCGCGCCCTGGCCGAGGGCCGTGACCCGGACACCGTCAAGATCCTGCCCGGGATCGTGCCGGCGATCGGCTCCACCCAGGCCGAGGCCCTGGCACTGGAGGAGGAGCTGGAGCAGCTGATCAAGCCGGAGTACGCGCTGCGCCAGCTGGCGCAGACGCTCAAGCTGGACCCGTCCGCGCTGCACCTGGACCGGGAGTTGCCCGACGACCTGCCGGACGAGGACGAGATCGAGGCGGCCAAGAGCCGGTACACGCTGATCGTCGAGCTGGCCCGGCGGGAGCGGCTGACCGTACGGCAGCTGATCGGGCGGCTCGGTGGCGGGCGCGGGCACCGCACCTTCGCCGGCACTCCGGAGCAGGTCGCCGACGCGATCCAGCACTGGTTCGACAACGGCGCCGCGGACGGGTTCAACATCATGGCCCCGGTGCTGCCGTCCGGTCTGGAGGTCTTCGTCGACCAGGTGGTCCCGATCCTGCAGCGGCGTGGGCTGTTCCGCACCGAGTACACCACCCGCACCCTGCGCGACCACTACGGCCTGCCCCGCCCGGCCGGCGTCCTGAAAAGCAGCGTGTGACAAGCAGTGTGTGAAGTTTCGGCGCGCTCCGCACCGAAACTTCACACACTTCCCCTTCCCGGGGTCGTTAGCTAAGCTAAGAATCCCGGGAAAGAGGAGCGCGCTTGCCCACCGCCCCACGCCGCGCCCCGAGCGCGGGCATTCACCCCGACCCGTCGAAGAGCTGGCTGCGGCGCGCCTGGCCGCTGCTGCGGGCGCACCGGCTCATGTTGATCACCTCGCTGGCGCTGTCCTTCGTCGGGCTGATCGTGCAGGTGCAGATCCCCAACCTGATCCGGATCGGGATCGACCGGTCGCTCGTCGCGCACACCGAGCCGCTGGCCAAGTACGTCTGGCTGATCGCCACGCTGGCCCTGGTCCAGGGCGTGATCAACTACCTGGCCCGGCTCTACCTGCTGCGCACCGCGTACGAGCTGGAGTACGACCTGCGCAACGTCGTCTTCGGTCACCTGATGCGGATGTCGTACGGCTTCTACGACCGGGTCCAGTCCGGCGAGCTGATGTCCCGGGCCACCTCGGACATCCGGGCCGTCCAGATGTACCTCACGTTCGGCCCGTCGATCCTGGTCCAGTGCATGATCGCGGTGATCGCGTTCGGATTGATGGTCTCGATCAACCCGATCCTGGCGGTGGTCGCGATGGCCACCATGCCGGCCATCGCGGTGCTCGGCGTACGGATGCGCAAGGCGATCTTCCCGGTCTCCTGGCTGATCCAGTCCCGGCTCGCCGGGGTGGCCACCGTCGTCGACGAGAACATCCAGGGTGTACGGATCGTCAAGGCGTTCGCCGGCGAGCAGGGGCAGGTCGACACCCTGGCCGGGGCGGCCGACCGGGTGCGCTGGGCGTACACCGCGGACGCGAGGCTGCGCAGCCGGTGGATCCCGGTGATGGACAACCTGCCCCGGATCGGCCTGGCCCTGGTCCTGCTGGTCGGCGGCCTGATGGTGCTGCGCGGGCAGGCGACGGTGGGCACCGTGGTGGCGTTCAACTCCTACGTGCTGATGCTGCAGCCGCCGTTCCGGATGCTCGGCATGATCATCATGATGGGCCAGCGGGCCGCCGCGTCCTCCCAGCGCATCTACGAAATCCTCGACACAAAAGCCGATATAACCGATAAATCGGAAATAGCGACACCGTCACCCCGCGGCGAGCTCCACCTCCGAAATGTCCATTTCGCTTACCCGGACGGCACCACCGCGCTGGACGGCCTGAACCTGCACATCCACCCCGGCGAAACGATCGCCCTGGTCGGCGCGACCGGCGCGGGAAAATCCACCATCGGCCGCCTCGCCGCCCGCTTCTACGACGTGATCGAAGGGCAGATCCTGCTCGACGGCGTCGACGTCCGCGACTACCCCCTGGCCACCCTGCGCGACCGGGTCGGCATCGTCCCCGACGAGCCGTTCCTGTTCTCGGTCTCGCTGCACGAGAACATCGCGTTCGGCCGCCCGGAGGCCACCCGCGCCCAGGTCGAGGCCGCGGCGCTGGCGGCCGGCGCCGACGCGTTCATCCGCGACCTCCCCGACGGCTACGACACGGTCGTCGGCGAGCGCGGCTACACGCTCTCCGGCGGTCAGCGGCAGCGGGTCGCGATCGCCCGGGCGCTGCTGGTCAACCCGCCGGTGCTGATCCTCGACGACGCGACCAGCGCCGTCGACGTCCGGGTCGAGCACGAGATCCACGAGTCGCTGCGCACGCTGATGACCGGCCGCACCACGATCGTGGTGGCACACCGGCTGGCCACCATCGGCCTGGCCGACCGGGTCGTCCTGATCGACGGCGGCCGGGTGGTCGCGGACGGCACGCACGCCGACCTGTTGATCAAAGAAAAAAGATATGCAGAGGTGCTGGCTGCTACCGAGGAGACCGTCGCGTGAGCATGTTCGGCGGAGGGTTCGGCGGGCACGGCGGCGCGATCCCCGGTGGCCTCAGCGGTACGAGCCGCAAGGGCGGGCAGAGCGGCACCCCGTTCGCCGGCATCCCGCCCGAGCTGGCCGCCGGGGTGGACCGTCTGGAGGCCACCGAGCCCGAGCACCCGAAGCCGCACGAGCCGTTCCGGCAGCAGCCCGACCATCGCCCGCTCACCCTCTGGTCGATGCTGGCCAACCGGCCCGCGTTCCTGGTCTCGGCGGCCGTCGCGGTCCTGGTCGAGGCGCTGCTGCTGCAGGCCGGTCCGCTGCTCGTGCAGGTCGGCATCGACCACGGCATCGTGGCCCGGGACGTGCCGGTGCTCGTCGGCGCGTCGATCGCGTTCCTGGTCGCGGTCGGGCTCACCGCGGTGGCGTCCGGGGTGCGGATCCGGCAGAGCGGGCGGCTCGCCGCGTACGCCACCCGGGACCTGCGAGTCCGGATCTTCAGTCACCTGCAGCGGCTCAGCCTGGACTTCTACACCAAGGAGAAGGCCGGGGTCACGATGACCCGGATGACCTCCGACGTCGAGGCGCTGCAGCAGCTGCTGCAGGAGGGGTTCGCGCAGTTCCTGATCCAGGGGCTGACCATGGTGGTGGTCACCGCGGTGCTGGTGCACTACAACGTGGAGCTGGCCGCGATCACGTTGCTGCTCGTGGTGCCCCCGCTGGCGGCGCTGTCGATCTGGTTCCGGAAGGCCGCCGACCACGGGTACAACCGGCAGCGGGACGCCATCGCGGCACTCTTCTCGCACCTGTCCGAGAGCCTCTACGGCGTCCGCGTGATCACGGCGCACAACCAGCAGCACCGCAGTGTGGTCGGCCATCGTGAGGTGGTCGGCGGGTACCGCGACGCCAACGATCACACCGGCCGGATCAACGCCGTCTACGGCCCCGGCAGCTCGGTGATCGGGTTGCTCGGGCTGGCCGCGCTGCTGCTGATCGGCGGGCGGATGGTGCTGCGCGACGAGCTGACCATCGGCGAGCTGACCGCGTTCGTCCTCTACCTGAACGCGTTCTTCCAGCCGGTCCAGCAACTCGTCCAGTTGTACACCAACTACCAGCAGGCCAGGGCCGCGCTGGGCAAGCTCCGCGGCCTGCTCACGACGGCTCCGGGCGTACCGGAAAAGGTTTCTGCCATCGCACTGCCGCCGGCGAGCGGCGGCATCGAGTTGCGCGAGGTTTCTTTCGGGTACGACAGTGAGCGTCCGGTCCTGCGCGACGTCAGCCTGCGGATCTCGCCCGGCGAGACGATCGCGTGTGTCGGCCCGACCGGCGCCGGCAAGTCGACGCTGGCCAAGCTGGTCGCCCGGCTCTACGACCCGGACCGGGGCACGGTGCTGATCGACGGTCACGACCTGCGCGACGTCACCCTGGACTCGCTGCACCGGCAGGTCGGCGTGGTGCCGCAGGAGCCGTTCCTGTTCGCCGGGACGCTGCGGGACAACATCGCCTTCGCCCGCCCGGACGCGTCGGAGGCCGAGATCGGCGCGGCGGTCGACGCGGTCGGCCTGCGTGAACTGGTGGACCGCTCCCCCGGCGGCCTCGACACGGTCCTGCACGAGCGCGGCCAGTCGGTGTCGTCCGGCGAACGGCAACTGATCGCGCTGGCCCGGGTGTTCGTCGCGGCGCCCCGGGTGGTGGTCCTGGACGAGGCGACGTCGAGTCTGGACCTGCGGTCCGAGCTGCGGGTGGAGGCCGCGGTGCAGCGGCTGCTCGACGGGCGGACCGCGATCCTGGTCGCGCACCGGCTGTCCACCGCGCGGCGCGCCGACCGGGTGATCGTGGTCGACGACGGCGGCATCATCGAGTCGGGCAGCCACGAAGAGTTGGTCGCGGCGGGCGGGCGGTATGCGGCGATGTACGCGACGTGGGAGTCGCACGCCGCCCGGTCATAGCGTTGCCAGCAGCTCGTGGATCGCGGTCAGCAGATCGCCGGAGCGTTCGAAGTGGGCGGTCACGGTGATCGCGGCGCGGCGCTCCGGGTCGATCACCACGAACTGGCCGTAGGCGCCGTCCATCCGGAACGTGCCGTCGCCGCCGAGCCACACGCCCAGGCCGTAACCGTCGCTGAACTGCGGGCCCCAGGCCGCGACCGGTGCCGTGCTGACCTTCTCCGCCGCGATCCGCCGCACGTAGTCGGCCGGGACGACCTGCCGCCCCTGCCACTCCCCGCCCTGCAGGATGAGCTGGGCGAATCGGGCCAGCTCCCCGGTGCGCAGGAACAGCTCACTGTCCGCGAACGGAAACCCCAGCGGGCAGGTGTGCCAGGCCGGATGGTGCACACCGAGGGGGCGGAAAAGGCGGGGCTCGAGGTAGGCGCGCAGGTCCGCGCCGCTGGTGCGCGCGATGACCCGACCTATCGCGTACGGGCCGGAGCCGACATACCGGAAGCGCTCCCCCGGCACGGCCTCCAGGGGTGCCGCCACGAACTCGCGCAACAGGTCGGCGGGGTCGACCCGCTCGTACGACGACCAGTGGTGACTGCTCCCGCTGGTCATCGTGAGCAGGTGCCGCAGCGTGACCCGCTCGAACCCGTCCGCGGCGACCGGGCGCAGCTCCGGGAAGTGGTCGAGGAACAGGTCGTCGAGGCTGAGCAGACCCTCGGCCTCGGCCAGCCCGGCCGCCACCGACGTGAACGTCTTCGCCACCGAGTACAGGTTGACCCGGTCGTCGGACCGGAACCGATGACTCACCGGCTCGTGCCCCTCCCGGTGCACGTGGATGCCGTAGGTGCCGAGCCCCCGCTCCCGATCGGCGCGCACGAAGTCAGCGAGAAGATCATCAGCCACCGCCGGAGCCTAGACCCGACCGCAACCGCCGGCGCACCTGACAGCGACCACCAGCCGCAAGGTGCGCGGTCAGCTCGCGGGCCGCGGCTGGCTCTCAGAGGTGCCTCCGGCACCCTGAGACACCCCTCGGGACCAGCCGGGACCTCGGTGGGGTCAGCGGGCCGGGACCAGGAAGGCGAAGACGCGGACGCCGACCGGGCCGTTCGGCAGCGGGGCGCCGGCCGCGGCGGTGACCTTCATGCCGGCCTCCCACGGCTCGCCGTCCAGGAAGACCTCGTTGGTCAGCAGCCGGCCGTCCTGGTGAACGGTGAAGAACCGCAGCGCGTGCACGGCCTGGCTCAGCGGCACACCCTCCAGCGCGGTCAGCAGCTGATCGAACAGTTCCTCGGCGGACGGCACCGCCTCGGTGGCGAACAGGTCCACCTGCGCGCCGAGCAGCACCTCGAACCCGCCGCTGGGGTGCGCGAACCGCTCCACATGCACGTTCTCCCCGGCCACGTCCCGGTCCAGCAGCGCGGCGATCATCGGGTACGCCACCGCCCGCTCGAACATCGCCAGGCTCTGGAAGATCGCTTCCCGCCAGGTCGGCGCGACACCGGCGCAGCTCTCCACCATCCACGGCCGGGCCAGCGCCGGATGGTTCACCGCGAAGTTCACCTGCGCGACGACCAGGTCGGGCGTCGGCCGCGGGTGCGGCGCCAGGGTCGCCTGGAACTCGGCGTCACCCAGCCGGAGGTCGTCACCGAGCGGCACGCCGTAGGCCGCCATCCAACGCGCGAAGATCGATGCGGGCGAGGGCACCCCGCCGCTGCCGGTGCCGAGCGGCGGCAACGGCTCGTCGAGGGTGATCGCCCCGAGCACGAGATCGGTCAGCGTGGCGCCGTCGCGCAGGGCCTGGCTGACCGCGGCGACCTCGTGGCTGTACCCGGCGACCCTGGCGATCTCCTGCTCCCCGACGAGCTGCGCACAGCGCTCGCAGGCCGTATAGACCGGATCGTCGGCGAAGCGCCGGGTGGTCGCGCCGTCGACGAAGTTCTCGTCCACCCGCACCCCGTCGAGCACGCGGCGCCCGAAAGCGAGGGGCAGGAAGGCCAGCAGCCGCTCCGCCAGCCACGGCTCCACACCACCGCTGAGCAGCCTGTTCCGGACCTCGTCCCCGGACGGCGGCGTCGCGCCCTCACAGAACGCGATGACACCGACCACAACCGCCTCGTCGAACATCGCGTGAGCGTACCGTCCAGCCGATCTCCCGCAAGCCCCCGCAAATCCCAAGATCAAACACCGCCCGGCCGGCGGGCGTGGCCGAGCGCGTGCGCCATGATCGGGCGTCGTGACGGTGGCGTCCACCGGCGCCGATGCGCCAGGCTGCGACCATGACCGCTTCCGCGTTGCGCGCCCTCCTCGCCTCCGACCGGGTCACCCACGTGCCCGGCGTCTACGACCCGGTGACAGCGGCGCTCGCGGTGGCCGCCGGGCACCGGGCCGTGTACCTGTCCGGCGCCGCCCTCTCGGCCACCATGCTGGGCCGCCCCGACCTCGGCTTCGTGCACGCCACCCAGATCGCCGACCGGGCGTCGACGCTGGCCCCGGCGCTGCAGGGGATCCCGCTGCTGGCCGACGCGGACACCGGATACGGCAACCCACTGCACGCGGTGTGGACCGGGCTGGCGTACAGCCGGGCCGGCATCTCCGGGCTGCACCTGGAGGACCAGGTCAGCCCGGAACGTCGTGGGCGCCTGGCCGGCAAGGAGGTCGTCGCCACCGGCTCGGCGGCCGCCACGATCCAGGCGCTGGCCGATCAGGTCCCGCAACTCGCGGTGATCGCCAGGACGGACGCGTACGCCGTGAACGGGCTCGCCGACACCATCGAGCGCTGCCGGGCCTACGCCGGGGCGGGTGCCGACGCGGTCCTCCCGGAGGGTGTCGTGGAGCTTGCCGAGCTCGAGGAGCTCCATCGGGCGCTCCCCGGCGTACCCCTGGTGGTCAATCGCAGCGAAGCCGCACCGCACCAGCCCACCTTGACCGACGCGGACCTCGCCGCCGTCGGCGTCCGGCTGGTCCTGCACCCGGTGGCCGCCCTGCTCGCCGCGATGCGGGCCGCGTCGGTCACCTACCGCGCGATCGCCGAGAGCGGTGACGCCACCTCGGTCGAACGGATGCCGTGGGCGGCGTTCACCGCCCTGGTCGGCCAGGACGAGGCGCTCGACCCGGACGCCCGCTACGTCCCCAGGGGGTTGCAGACGTGAACCGGATCCTGGTCGCCGGCCCGGCGGCATCGGCGGACCTGGCGCACCTGGCGCACCGGGACTAGCTTTCGGGAGTGGACGTGGAGTTGGAGGCGTGGGATGCCTGGCATCCGCGGTTCGTGGCGGACCGGCTGACCGGTCTCGAGTTGCCCTGGTGCGTCGCCGGCGGCTGGGCCATCGACCTCTTCCTCGGCGCCGAGACCAGGGTGCACGACGACCTGGAGATAGCCGTGCCGGCGGACCGCTTCGAGGACATCGCGGCCCGCTTCCCCGACCACGAGTTCTTCGCCGTGGGCGCGGGCACGGTCACCCCGGCGAACCCGGAGAGCCTGCTCGCCACCCATCAGACCTGGGCGCGGGAGCCGGCGACCGGCAAGTGGCGCTTCGACGTCTTCCGGGAGCCGCACGACGGCGTCGTCTGGGTCTGCCGCCGGGATCCGGCGATCCGTCTGCCCTACACCGAGGTCATCGCGCACACGCCGGACGCCGTGCCCTACCTGGTGCCGGAGATCGTCCTGCTCTTCAAGGCCAAGGGACCACGGCCGAAGGACGAGGCGGATCTCCGCGCCGTCCTCCCGCACCTGTCCGCGAGCCGCCGCGACTGGCTGATCAACGCCCTGGACCGGGTCCACCCCGGTCACCCCTGGCAGCCACTCCTCCGCACCTGACCCACACTCCACGCAACGGCCACGACCGGGATCGCGGCAAGGACGGCCCCGGTCACACCGTGATGATCATCCAGGTAGGTCATAGACGGTCGTGGGGATGTCGTGCGCGCCCAGTGTCTCCAGGATCAACGGCTCGACGAGCTCCCAGCTGCCGCCGGCCAGCCCGCAGCCGATCCGCGGCATGTGCACCGACGCGTGGTGCGCCTCGGCGTGCGTGACCAGCGCGCCCAGGCACTCGCGGATCGCCTCGTAACGAACCGGCGGCCCGGCGCCGGGCTCATAGCCGGTGCGGGTGCGCAGGCCCCTCCGGCTCATGATCCCGTGCTGACCGACCATGTTGGCCACCCAGAGCTCCGGCGCGACCGGCACCAGCTGCACCGCGCCCAGCCGGAACGCCGGCTCGGCGGACCAGCGCCGGAACTCCCGCTCCGGCTCCGGCCAGCGGCGCGAGATGCTCTGGACGATGCCCCGGCCCCAGGCGCCGATGTCGTTGCAGACGTGCGCGAGGATCCGCGGCCCGGCACCGGCCGGGTCGGTGGCGTCCCCCTCGACGAAGCTCAGCTCCCGCATGCCGGCGATGGTAGGCCACCCCTCCGACACGAAGCAGAGCTCAGCCGGCGGCGACCCGCGCGTCCTCCTCGGCCATCGCCTCCTGGCGACCCGGCTCCTCGCGGAGGATCGCGGCGTTCAGCCACTCGTCCGGGATCGCGAACGCGTCGACGAGGTTCGCCAGGTGCGGGCGCAGCTCCTTCAGCAGGTCGTTGATCACCCCGGTGACGGCCTTCGACCGGGCCGGCGTCAACCGGCCGTGCTCCAGGAACCAGCCCTTGTCCGCCTCGATGGTGATCAGCGCGTAGAGGTCGCAGAGCCGGTTGAGCAGCGCCTTCGCCGCCGGGTCGGCGGCCCGGTCGACGCCGGCCACGAACGCCTCCAGGGTGATCCGGTCGATGTGCGCGGTGGCGGTCTTCAGCACGTGGTCCTGGACGTCGTTGAAGATGTCGAAGGGGTGATCCTTCTTGGTCGCGGCGCCGTTGCGGAGCCGGCGGATCGCGCCCTCCAGCACGTGTTTCTCGCGGTCCTCGAACATCGTCAGGTGCCAGCCGCGGTCGGTGACCGCGACCTCGTCGTGCCGGCCGGGCACCGCGCCGACCAGGCGCTGGATCAGGCCGCGGGCCGCGGTGCGCTCCAGCACCATCTCGCGGACCTGCTCGGCGACGAAGGTGGCCCGCCCCCAGCCGTCCAGCGAGCCGAAGGCGTCCCGATAGCCGGTCAGCAGGCCCTTCGCCACCAGCTGGAGCAGGACCGTGTTGTCACCCTCGAACGTGGTGAAGACGTCGGTGTCGGCCTTCAGCGAGGGCAGCCGGTTCTCCGCGAGGTATCCGGCGCCGCCGCAGGCCTCCCGGCACATCTGGATGGTGCTGGTGGCGTGCCAGGTCTGCGCGGCCTTCAGCCCGGCGGCGCGGGACTCCAGCTCACGCTGCCGGTGCTCGTCGACCGGGCTCGGGCCGGCCTGCACGTCGGCGAGCGTGCCGACCAGCTCCTCCTGGGCGAACGCGTAGGCGTACGTGGTGGCCAGCGCCGGCAGCAGTTTGCGCTGGTGGGCGAGGTAGTCGTTGAGGACCACCTCGCGGTCGTCGCCGGGCACACCGAACTGGCGGCGGCTGTCGCCGTAGCGGACCGCGATGGTCAGCGCCGCCCGGGTGGCCGCCGACGCCGCGCCACCGACGGTGACCCGGCCGCGGACCAGGGTGCCGAGCATGGTGAAGAACCGGCGGGTGTCGTTCTCGATCGGGCTGGTGTAGGTGCCGTCCTCGGCGACCTGGCCGTACCGGTCGAGCAGCATGTCCCGGGGCACGCTCACGTGCTCGAAGCTGATCCGCCCGTTGTCGACGCCGAGCAGGCCGGCCTTGGGCCCGGCGTCGCCCAGGGTGACACCGGGCAGCGGGTGACCGTCGGCGTCCCGGATCGGCACCAGCCAGGCGTGCACGCCGCGGCTGCGGCCATCGGTGATCAGCTGGGCGAAGACCACCGCCATCCGGCCGTCCTGCGCCGCGTTGCCGATGTAGTCCTTGCGCGCCGACTGGTGCGGGGTGTGCAGGTCGAAGGTCTGCGTCCCGGGGTCGTAGGTGCAGGTGGTACGCAGTTTCTGCACGTCCGAGCCGTGACCGGTCTCGGTCATCGCGAAACAGCCCATCACCTCGGTCGAGATGATCCCGGGCAGGTAGGCGTCGTGGTGCCGCCGGGTGCCGAGGGCCACCACGGCGCCGCCGAAGAGCCCCCACTGCACGCCGGCCTTCACCATCAGCGACAGGTCCGCGTAGGCCAGCATCTCGGCCGCCACCACGGAGCCACCCGGGTCGTCCTTGCCGCCGTAGGCGCTGGGGAACGCCGAGGCCACCCCGATGTCGGTGGGGATCTGCCGGATCAGACGGCTGATCCGGGCCCGAGCCTCGGGGCCGGTCTCGCCGTAGACCGCGGCGAACCCGGCCTTGCCGAGCTCGTCGCGCACCGCTTGCCGGATGTGCGCCCACCGCCCGTCGAGGACGTCCTGCAGGCGGGCCGGGTCGAGGGAGTCGCCGATCATGGAAGAAAGCTAATCACGCGTTCAGCTGCCCTGCCGCACGCCTCGGTGGTCCGATCGTGAGGATCCGGTCACTCCCCCGCCCCGCGGGAGGGCACGGGCCCCGGAGTTTCCGCGCGGCGTCGCGATCCATCACGGCCTATCCTCGGCGGCATGGATCTCGAGTTCACCGGCGAGATGTGGTTCTGGCGAGGACCCGCGCCCTGGCACTTCGTGACCGTCCCGGAGGATCAGTGCGCCGAGTTGGAAGCGGCGTCGTCGCTGGTCAGCTACGGCTGGGGGATGATTCCGGTGACCGCGCTGATCGGGACGACCGGCTGGGCCACCTCGCTGTGGCCCAAGGACGGGAGCTACGTCGTGCCGGTCAAGGCGAAGGTCCGCGAGGCTGAGGGCTTGGAGGTCGGCGACACCGTGAGGGTACGAATATCCGTGTCGGGGGTGAGCTGACCGTGCTCACCGTCGACGGTTACGGGGTGATCCGCTGGCGGATCCCGCCCGGCGGGGTCCTGCTACCGGCCTCCGCCGCCGAGGTGCTCGCGCTGGACGCCGCGGTCCGGGCCGCCACCAGCGGGCACGTGCTGGTCGTGGCGGATCCCGACGAGCCGGTCCGGCTGCCGGTCCAGGTGCTGGCGGACTTCGTCCGCGAGCGGCTGCCGGCCCTGGGGCACGACATCGACCCGGCGGACTGGATCCCGGACCCGGTCGAGGTCGCCGCCCGGGTCGATCCGGACTGCTGGCCGCTGGATCCGCCGGTGGTCAACGCCGACCTGACCGATCTGGTGCTGATCGCGGCGTGGTGCGCAGCCGGCCCGGACGCGCGGCCGGTGCGCCCCGAGGTGCCGCCGGAGCGGTGGGCCGGGCTCGGCGGGTTCGGCGAGGAACCACCCGAGATCGACCCCGGGCCGTTGCCGGAGGGCGCGCTGCTGGTCGGCGCCGCGGTGCACGACGAACGGGTGGAGCGCCTGGAGTTCGCCCTGCTCGGGCCGGACCAGGCGCTCCTCGCGATCACTCTCGCCTGACGGGGAGGACCGTCAGAACGCGGCGTCGTACAGGGCCTGCAGACCCGGCGCGTCGGCCTCGCCGCTGTACCCGCAGATCCGGATGGCTCCCTCGGACGCAGCGACCAGGTACTTCCCGCCCTGCTCGAACTTCCCGCTGCCCAGCATCGTCTCCGACGCCCCGCCCTCCTGGGCGACCTGGACCAGGTCGACCGGCGTGCCCAGGTAGACGTGCGTGACGGCGAGCGTCACCACCCCGCCGTCGATCTCCTGGACGGTGCCCGCGAACGCGAAGTCGGTGCGCGAGCGGAGCAGCTCGGCGGTCGGCTCCATGCACTTGGCCACCATGCCGGTGGCGGTCAGCCGGGTGACCGACGCCGAGGAGATGGCCGGCAGCGGGACGACCGGGACACCGGCCGTGGACTCCGGGCCGGGCGACGGGCGCAGCAGCGCCCAGCCCGCGGCCACGCCGAACAGCACGACGGCCGCGGCGGCGAGCATCGCGACACGCCGCCGGCGAGCGGAGGTCGTGATCGGGGTGACGGTGGCCTCGGCGAACGGGACTGCCATGGTGTGCTCCAGGAGAGGTGCGATGCGGTCGGGAGGCAGCTGCGGCAACGATGCCCCCGGATCGGCGCGGCGCAGGTGTGCGCGCAGGTCGTCGTCGGTCACGGCCGGCTCCCTTCGGTCGACTCCTCATGTCCGGCACGCTCGATCAGCTTTCGCAGTTTCTGTTTCGCACGATGCAGACGGATCGCGGCGGCGTTGCCGGAGACGCCGAGGACCACGCCGATCTGCTCGGGCGTGAGGTCCTCCCACGCCCACAGACGCAGCAGCTCGGCGTCCTCCGGGCGCATCTCGGCCAGCACCGCGGTCAGGTCCGGTCCGGCCGGCGCGGGGCCGGCCACCGCCTCCGGCGGCGGATCCAGCCGGGCGATGCGGGCGGTCAGCCGGGCTTGGCGGCGCCGCCCACGCTCCGCGTTGGCCAGGCAGTACCGGGCGACACCGTACGCCCACGGCAGGTGCTCGGCGGGCATCTCGTCGAGGCGCCGCCAGCACACCATCAGCGTCTCGGAGAGCACGTCGTCGGCGGTCGCCGCGTCGGTACGCCGGGCCAGGTACCGGCGCACGGCGTCGATCACCACGGGGGCGATCGCCTCGAACCGCGCGCGCCGGACGTCCACGTTCACGAACTCCACCCTGCGTCATGTCCGGCCGGGAGCCGGGGCTTTCACCTCGTACCGAAAAAAATCCGGTGCCCGCTGAAACAGCGGACACCGGGTTCTTTCGTAGCGCTGGGTTACTCCTCGCCGGCCCCGAGGTGCCACGGGACGACCAGCGGGTGCCGCTCCTCGTCCCGGACGGCGATGCCCTCCATGGACCGCAGGTACTGCCGGCGGGTGATCTCACCCTCCATCAGCTGACCGCAGAGAACGCCTTCCAAGCTCTGCGGCGCGAAGAAGGAATCCGGCAGGAGCAGGGGATCTGTGGCCGTACGGGCCTCCGCACGGACGCCGCGCACCGCGAGCACGCAGGCGGCGGCCAGGACCAGGATGAGCAGGAACAGGATCAGCATCGCCACCGCCTAATCGGATCACGAGCGGGTCACGTCCGCCCGTCTCGACAAAGCAAACGGATCACAGGGCGTATTGGTTCGAAGGTTTCCCGACCAACTCGCTCCCTCGTCGAGGTGAAGCACGAAGAGTTGATCAACAATCCACCCAGAGTGATGTTGAGCGCGCCGGCCGCACTGATCACCGGCGTGTCGCCGCGGACCGCCGCCCCACGATCGAGTACGGGGGATATCCCCGGGTTTCGCCTTCTGGATAGTGTCCTTCCTGTGCCCGAAAAATACGGACACATATCGACAAATAGCCAGAAACTAGATGGCAAAAACGTCCCGTCTGTCCACAATGCCCAGAGTGACAGTGCAGGGAGCACGATGCCCTACGACTACGACAGCTTCAGCCGCCTCGCCGGTCCCCTGGACCCGGTGCCGCACGGCGACTACCGGGTCCGGCTGCAACCACTGACCCGCCATCGACCGGTGCGCAGCCTCCTCATCACGATCGTCGCGTTCACCCTGGAGGCCACGTTCTTCGGCTGGCTGATCACCGCGACCGACTTCTCCGGCGGGATCGGCCCGGCCACCGCGCTGATGGTCGCCGCGATCGCCCTCGTCGAGTTGATCCGCCTGATCAACGTGATCACGCTGTGCCTGGCGACGATGCGCGCCCGGGACCCGGTCCCGGTCCCGCCGGACACCGGGCTGCGGGTCGCCTTCCTCACCACGATCGTCCCCGGCAAGGAGCCGATCGACATGGTCGAGCGCACCCTGCGAGCGGCCGGCCGCATCGACGGCGGGCTGGACGTCTGGCTGCTCGACGAGGGCGACGACGCCCAGGTCCGGACGATGTGCACGGCGGCCGGCGCCCGGCACTTCAGCCGCAAGGGCGTGGCCCGGTGGAACCAGGAGAAGGGCGCGTTCAAGGCCCGGACCAAGCACGGCAACTACAACGCCTGGGTGGACGCGCACGGCGACGACTACGACGTGTTCGTCTCGGTCGACCCGGACCACGTGCCGCTGCCGTCGTTCGGCGAGCGGCTGCTCGGCTACTTCCGCGACCCGGACGTGGCGTTCGTGGTCGGCCCGCAGATCTACGGCAACTACGACAACCTGGTCACCCGCTGGGCCGAGTCGCAGCAGTACCTGTTCCACTCGCTGCTGCAGCGGGCCGGCAACACGATGGGCGCGCCGATGCTGGTCGGCACGAACAACGCGGTACGGATCGCGGCCCTGCGCAGCATCGGCGGGCTGCAGGACTCGATCACCGAGGACATGGCGACCAGCCTGGCCCTGCACGCCACCCGCAACCCGGTGACCGGGCAGCGCTGGCGCTCGGTCTACACACCGGACGTCCTGGCCGTCGGCGAGGGCCCGTCCTCGTGGACCGACTACTTCAGCCAGCAGCACCGCTGGTCCCGCGGCACCGACGAGGTCTGCGTCGCCGGGTTCCGCCGGCGGATCCCCAAGCTCGGGGTACGCCGGACCCTGCACTACGCGCTGCTGATGGCGTACTACCCGATGACCGCGGTGTCCTGGCTGCTCGGCACCGCGACCGCGGTCGCGCACATCGTGCTGGGTGTCCGCGGCGTGCAGGTGCCGCAGCAGGTCTGGTTCATGCTCTACGTGGACGCGGCGCTCTTCCAGGTCGGGCTGTACCTGTGGAACCGGCGGCACAACGTGAGCCCGCACGAGGAGGCCGGCTCGTCCGGGCTGACCGGGATGCTGCTCTCCACGCTGTGCGCGCCGATCTACGTGGCCTCGCTCCGGCAGACGCTGCTGCGCCGCACGGCCGGGTTCGTGGTCACCCCGAAGGGCGACTCGACGAGTCCGGACCGGCTCGGCACCTTCCGTACCCACCTGAGCTGGGCGGCCTTCTTCGCGGGGCTGCTCGTGTTCGCCGTGCTGACCGGTCGTACCCATGGATTGATGTGGATGTGGCCGGCCCTGAACCTGCTGCTCTGCCTGGCGCCCCCGGTGTTGTGGGCGACGGCCGCCAGACCCGCCCGGAAGGCCGCCACGATCCCCGCGCAACGTGCCGGCGAACCTGTGAGGACGTACGCATGAGCACCCGACCTCAGCCATCGCTCATCCGCCGCCTGCTCCGCGGTCTGGCGATCGTCCCGGCCGTCGCGGCGGTCCTCGCCGCGAACCGGCCGATCGTGGTCTTCGCGGCGGACCGGTACCACCGGTTCAGCATCGACCGGCCGGCCTACAAGCAGGCCTTCGGCCACTGGTCGGTGCTGCCGGTCCCGGACGGTTTCGCGATCAACGCGATCCACGCCGCGCTGCTCAGCACCGGCAAGGTCCTGATCATCGCGGGCTCCGGGAACAACCGGAAGAACTTCGAGGCGGGCTCGTTCAGGACCGTCCTCTGGGACCCGGCCGCCGACACGTTCTCGCTGATCCCGACGCCGACCGACATGTTCTGCTCCGGGCACACGTTCCTGCCCGACGGCAAGCTGCTGGTGGCCGGCGGCACCAAGTCCTACGAGCTGCTACCGGCCGACATCAAGCACGCCGCCGGAGTCATGAAGCTCAAGAACGAGTCGCCGGACCACGGCGCGCGGATCGTCAAGCAGGGCACCCGGCTGGCGGGCCCGGACGGCCGGCAGTACGCGCTGCGCGCCGACGTCACGGTCCCGCCCGCGATGAAGATGCAGCACAACGGGCAGACCATGGTGCACGCCGGCGAGGCCGAGATGTGGGCCGACGCGGTCACGCCCGGCGACGCGGGAGTGGTCACCGAGCCCGCCCAGTACCGGATCTTGGGCCTCAAAAGCGACGAGACGCGGAACCTCTACGGAGTAGCCGACGCGATCACCCGGGAGAAACAGGAGTACGGCGGCGACAACACCTCCTACGAGTTCGACCCCCGCACCGAGCAGTACGTCCGCACCGGCGACCTCACCGACCACCGCTGGTACCCGACCCTGGCCCCGCTGCCCGGCGGCAACGTCCTCGCCGTCTCCGGCCTGGACCGGTTCGGCCGGATGCTGCCCGGCCGCAACGAGGTCTACTACGCGCGTCAGCACCGCTGGTCCGCCGCGCCCAAGCTGACCCGGGTCTTCCCCACCTATCCGGCCCTGTTCCTGACCCGCGACGAGCGGCTCTTCTTCTCCGGCTCGAACGCCGGGTACGGCTCGGCCACCGTGGGCCGCACCCCCGGCCTGTGGGACCTGCGCACCAACGGCTTCCGGCCGGTGCCCGGGCTGCGCGACGCCACGATGACCGAGACCAGCGCGTCGGTACTGCTGCCACCGGCACAGCGCCAGCGCGTGATGATCATGGGTGGTGGCGCGGTCGGCGACTCGCCCGACTCCACCGCGCGGACCGCGATCGCCGACCTGAGCGCCCGCAACCCGGTCTACCGCGCCGGGCCGGACCTCCCGCACCCGACCCGGTACCTGAGCACCGTGGTCCTGCCCGACGACACCGTGCTGACCAGCGGCGGCTCGGCCGGGTACCGCGGCGGGACCTACCGCGGGAAGAAGCGCAGCGACCTGCTCACCGCCCAGATCTACGACCCGAACCGCAACGAGTTCCGCACCGCCGCGGCGCCGTCGGTGGGCCGCGACTACCACTCCGAGGCGCTGCTGCTGCCGGACGGGCGGGTGGTCACCATGGGCAGCGACCCGATCTACGACCGCACCGGGCGCAACCCGGGCGTCTTCGAGCAGCGGATCGAGATCTACAGCCCGCCGTACCTGTTCCGCGGCGGCCGCCCGGCGATCCACGGCGGGCCGGTGGAGCTGACCCGGGGCGCGGTGGTCTCGTACGGCACCGCCGACGCCGCCCGGATCCGGACCGTCCGCCTGCTCCGCCCCAGCGCGGTCACCCACGGCACCGACGTCGACCAGCGCTCGGTCGCCCTCCCGTTCCGCCTCGCCCCCGGCGGCCTCATGGTCCAGATCCCGAAGGCCCGCGGCCTGGTCCCCCCGGGCTGGTACATGCTCTTCGTCGCCGACGACAAGAACATCCCCTCGGCAGCAACGTGGGTCCATGTCGCCTGACCGATAAACCCCATATTGTACGAATACCGCGCCCCATCCGTAGGCTACGAGCCACGTCCCGCCCATGAGGCCGACGCGACACCGCCACCACTCCAGACCGCCCCGCGCCTCCCGGTTCCCGGCTGGTCGTGAGGGGTGCCTCCACCCCGACAACACACCCCTGAGAGCCAGCCGGGTCCCGCAACCCGGCTGGCTCCCGGGGGTGTCTCGGACCCCCGGACACACCCCTGAGGACCAGCCGGGAGCGGGTGGCGGTCAGTTGGTGGCCAGGGCCAGGGCGTAGTCGGGCCACCACTGGCCGGCTTCCGGGGCGCCCTCGCCGCACGCACCGTCGGACTCGCCGGGCCGTTTCACCCAGAGGTACGCGTCGACCCGGTCGTGGCCGGTCTCCCGGGTCGGCGCCGGCCCCAGCGCCCGCCCCGGCGGGTTGCACCAGTGCCCGTCCCCGGAGTCCGCCGTGGTGGCCGGCCCGTTCCCGTTCCGGCTGGTGTCGATCACGAAGTGCGCGCCGCCGAGCCGGTCCGAGATGGCCGTGCCGTACCCGATGTTCGCGTCGGTGGTCTCGAAGTTCGCCACGTTCAGGCTGAAGCCGTCGGCCTCGGCGACACCGGCCCGGCGCAGCGCCTCCACCACCCGGTCCACGTCCTTGACCCAGCCCGGGTTCCCGCCGTCCAGGTACACCCGTACGCCGGGGTCGGCCTTGAACGCCCGGATCGCCTCGCCGAGCAGCGTGTAGCGCTCGTCGGCCGCCGACGCGGAGATGCAGCCCTGCAGCACGTGGGTGACCGCGTCCGGCTCCAGCACGACCAGCGCGGACGAGCCGTGCACCGCACCCGCGAGCTGCCCGATCCAGTCCCGGTAGGCCCCGGCGTCCGGCGCGCCTCCCCCGGAGTGCCCGCCGCAGTCGCGCTGCGGCACGTAGTACGGCACCAGCACCGGGGTCCGCCCGGCCGCCGCGGCCGAGGCGACCAGGGCCCGGGCCCGCTCGGCGAACCCGGGCGCGGCGTCGGCGAACCACACCGCGGTCGGCGCGTCGGCGATCCGGCGCACCGCCGCGGCGTCCGCCGACCGGCCCTCCGCGTCCCAGACCTGCACCTGACCGACGGCCGGCCCGACCGGCTCCACATAGAACTGCTCCACCGGTGACGGGCTGGGGGCCGGCGGTGGATCATCACCACCGGTGGAATCGGAACACGCCGCGAGGCTCACGCAGATGACAACGGCCAGGACCGCGGAACGAACTCTCATATCCTCTATCCAGAAACAGTCAGCGCACCGACCGGGCCACCTCGCTCGCTTCCTCGAGCGTGGCCAGCCCTTCCAGCCGGTAGGTGACCGACCCGGTCGCCCAGATCAGCGTCGGCCCGGCGAGCCGGGCGGTCTCGGTCCGGGACACGCCGTCCCGGCCGATGTAGGTCACCGGGTGCGCCGCGGGCAGCCAGACCGCACTGTCGCCGATCTCCACCCACTGCGCGTCCGGAGCGGTCTTCATGAACACCGGCTCCAGCGTCCCGTCGAACTGGTCGAAACGCACCGTACCGCTCCGATAGACGAGGGAGACCACACGCGGCGCACCATCGGGGTCGGGATCGGCGAGAAGCACACGATCGGGCGACCCCAGCACGTCCGGCGCCACGATCGGGAACTTCGCCCGCCGCTTCGCCTCGGCCAGATCCACGCTCGCCTCGGAGGGCAGCGGGCTCGGCGTGACCGGCAGCGCGCCGGGCGGCCCGTCCCGGCGCAGCTCGACACCGGCCGCGCGGAGCAGCCCGCCGACCGCGTCGATCACCGCGGCGCGGGCCGGCGACAGGGCCGCCACCGCGAGCACCAGGGCCGCGATCACCGCGGAGAGATAAAAACGGCCGCGATGACGGCGCGGTGCGGTGCGGGCGAGGCGCCTCCGGACCGCGGTCCGTTGATCAAGGGCTTCCGGTACGGCGTACGAGCGCCCCAACTCGCGCAACTCCGTGATCAGCTCGTCGAACTCCGGTTCAGGCACCCGGCACCTCCTTCACCGGCAACCGGTCCCGCAGCCGCCCGAGCGCCCGCGCGGTCCGTGACTTCACCGTCCCGCGCGGCAACCCGAGGGTCACCGCGGTCTCCGCCTCGGACAGTTCCAGCAGGTACCGGCAGACCAGCACGTCCCGGTCCCGGGCGTCGAGCGCGCGCAACTGCGCGAACAGCAGCTGCCGCCGTTCACCGGCCACCGCCGACTCGGCCGGGTCGGGTCCGGTCGGCTCCGGCCCGGCCCGGGCGCCGACCCGCTGCAGCAGCCCGTCGCGCCGCCGCCGGGACCGCACCAGGTTGCGCGTCTCGTTCGCCACGATCGCCAGCAGCCACGCCGTGAACCCGGCCTCGCCCCGATACCGCCCGAGCTGCCGGTACGCCTTCACGAACGCCTCCTGCACCACGTCGTCCGCGTCCGCGCCGGCTCCGAGCAGCAGGGCCGCCCGGTGCGCACGCGCGGTGCACGCGCCGACCAGCGTCTCGTACGCGTCCAGATCCCCCGCACGCGCCCGCGCCACCACGGACGCCTCGTCTGCCACCACGTACATAGGACACCACCGATCGGGAACCGGTTCCCGGCGGCCGGTGTCACCGGTACATGACGACTCGCCGCACGTTCCTCGTCCTGGCCGGCGCCGGGCTCGCCCTGTCCGGGTGCCGGGAGCCCGCCGCCAAGGCCGCCACCGTTCCGGACGTCCTGATCGCCGAGACCGCCCGGGGCCTGGTCCGCCTGTCGCCGGGCGGTGCGCAGGAGTACGGCCCCGCCGCGGTGCTCAGCAGCGATGGGACCCGCCTGTCCGTCGTACGGGACAATGTCCTGTCGGAGATCGTGACCGGAAGTGGCGAGGTCACCCGGACCACCGCCCTCGCCGCCGGCTGGCTCCCTCGGGTGGTGTCGCCGGACGGCCGGGCGCACGCGCTGGCACACACCGAGGCGCTGGTGATCCCGCGGCGCCGCAGCCGCACCGCGCTGCTGACCGTGATCGACGGGCGCAGCCGCGAGTACGACCTGCCCGGCGTGGTCGAGCCGGACGCCTTCACCGCCGACCGGACCGGCCTGTTCGTGCTGGACTGGCTGCCCGCCACCGCCCCCGACCACTACCGGGTACGGCTGCTCGACCTCGCCTCCGGCCGGGTGCAGCCGCTGCAGACCCGGGCCAAGGTGCCGGTCCCGGGCGGCGCCGAGGAGCAGATGCGCGGCGAGGGCCGGCAGGCCGTGTTGTCCGAGAACGGTCAGCTGCTGCTCACCCTCTACACCCACCAGCCCGGCCATCAGCACACCCGCGACCTGCTCTCCGGGCGGCCCGGCAACGCGCACGCGTTCGTGCACGTGCTGCACCTGTCCGAGCACTGGGCCTACTGCCTGGACCTGCCGCACCCGTTCGGCGAGGGTCCGCCGGCCGGGCACGCCCTGGCCGCGGACGCCACCGGGCTGGCCGTGGTCGACGCGACGAGCGGGCAGCTGGCCTACGCGAACCTGGAGACGCTGCAGATCGACCGGACCGCGCCGGCCCGGCTCCCGGCCGGTGCGACCGCGGCCCTGCTGCTGACCGGCGACCGGCGCACCCTGGCCGGGGCCGACGGCCAGGTCAGCGTGCTGGATCGGGACAGCGGCGCGGTCCGCGGGAGCTGGCCGGTCCCGGCGCCGCTGTCCGGCCTGGGCCTCAGCGGCGACGGCGCCCGGGTGTACGCCGGCACGCCCGGCGCGGTGACCTGGCTCGACGCGGCGACCGGCGAGGCGACCGGCCGGGTCGAGGTGGCCGGGCTGACCGCGCTGCGCCACGTGGCCTGACTTCTCAGCCGTCCGCGGGCACGGCTTCTCAGGTCTGCGCGGGCGCGGCTTCTCAGGTCTGCGCGGGCGCGGCTTCTCAGGTCTGCACGGGTGCGGCCGATGGGCCGCACATGCTGCTCCGCTGCTACGCCGCGGTCACCACCCTGCTGGTGGTGACGTATCTGGCGTGGCCGTTCGATCTCCGGCAGTGGCCGTTCCTGCTGGTCACGCTGGGTGCGGTGATGCCCGCCGTGGTGGTGGCGCTGCGCCGGGCGCCGCGCGGGGCCCGCTCGCCGTGGTGGCTGATGCTGACCGCGATGACGTTCTTCAACGTCGGCAACCTGATCTGGATCTGGCTGGCCACGGCCGGTCACCGGGCCAGCGGCGACGGCAGCATCGCCGAGCTGTTCTACAGCGGTGGCGGGTTGTTCCTGCTGGTCGCGGCGATCGCGCTGGTCCGCCTGCGGGGGCGCGGTGACGTCGGCGGCATCATCGACTCGGTGATCACCGCGGTCGCGCTCGGCGGGGTGCTCTGGGACGCCGTGCTGCTGCCCGCGCTGAGCGCCCAGCACCAGCCGGTCGGCCGGCAGCTGTCACTGTTCTTCGCGATCATGATGATCAGCGGCACGTTCGGCGCGATGCTGCGGGTCTCGCTCGGCAGTGACCGCTCGGCGTCGGTCTGGCTGTTCACCGGTGGTGTCGCGCTGACGCTGGCCGGCGACGTGGCCTCGGTGCTGGCCGTGGACCCGGCCGGGGTGCGCGCGGACTGGACGAACATGGTCTACCTGGCCGCGTACGCGGCGCTCGGCTGCGCGGCCGTGCACCCGTCGGTGGGCCGGGTGATCGCCGCCGGGCAGGCGCCGGAGGACGATCTGACCCGTGGGCGGCTGACGTTCCTGGGCGTGATGCTGGCGCTCACCCCGATGGTCGGCGGCGGCCGGGCGATGTTCGGCCTGAGCACCGACGGGGTGCTGATCGCGTTCTCGTCGGCGGTCCTGGTGCCGCTGGTGATGGTCCGGGTCGCCCGGCTGGCAGCCCAGCGGCGGGCCGCCGAGCAGGCGCTGCACCACCTGGCCACCCGGGACGGCCTGACCGGCCTGCCGAACCGGGGTGCGTGCCTGGACGCGCTGACCACCGCCCTGGCCCCGGGCACCGCATCCGACGAGCTGACCGTGCTCTTCTGTGACCTGGACGGCTTCAAACTGGTCAACGACCGGCTCGGGCACGCGGCCGGCGACGAGCTGCTGATCGCGGTCGCCGACCGGCTGCGCGGCTGCGTCCGGGAGGGTGACCTGGTCAGCCGGTTCGGCGGCGACGAGTTCGTGCTGGTCTGCCACGGTCCGCAGGCCGTCCGGGCGGTGTCCGCGCGGATCGCCGAGATGACCGCCGGGCCGTTCCGCGCCGGCGGTGCCGAGGTCCGGATCGGGGTCAGCGTCGGCGCCGCCGAGGCCCGCCCCGGCGACACCACCGACGAGCTGATCCGCCGCGCCGACCTGGCCATGTACCAGGCCAAGAAGTCGAAGTCGGTCGGCGCGCTCAGCCTGGTCCTGGCGGCCTGATCAGGCGGTCTTGCGGAACACGTCGAGGACGAACCACTCGTCCTCGTGGTGGATGACCCGCTCCAGGTCGGGGCGGGCGGCCATCGCGGCGTGCACGTTGAAGCCGTCGTAACCACCCGGGTTCTCCCGGTCACGGAAGTGCGCGGAGACCAGGTCGCCACCGGTCTCCAGGCGCGCGATCGTGCCGTCCAGCATCAGCGCCAGATCCCCGGCGGAGAGGTAGTAGAGCAGGTCACCGACCACGACCAGGTCGAACGTGCCGTCCGGGAGGTCGGCGGGCAGCAGGGCGCGCTCCACCCGTACGTGAGGAAGACCCGCAGTCGCGGCACGGGCCTGGACCACCGCCTCGTCGACGCAGTCGACGGCCAGCACCTCGTCGCACCGGGCCGCGAGCATCACGCTGAGCACGCCCACCGCACAGCCCGGCTCGTAGCAGCGGCGGTAGCGCTCCCGCGGCAGGCTGGCCATCGCGACCGCGTACTTACGCTGGTCACTCCACTTGGTGACGTTGTCCCACGGGTCGTCCTTGGCCTCGTAGAGCCCGATGAAGTGGTCGAGGGAGAAGGACGTCTCCGGCGGTACGGCGTCACCCTGGGTACGTGTCACCCGCCGATTCTCCCAAGGTGTCACCGGGCCTGGACGGTCAGGGCACCCACCCCGCCGGACGAGGTGAGCCGGATCCCGTCGTCACCCTTGCCGGACTTCGCCGTCTCGCCCTTGGCCAGTCCCGTGTCGGTGTCGTCGTAGAGCGTGACCGAGCCGGCGCCCTCCTCGAACGTCGCCCGCACCGGCACCTCGCCGTCGGTGACGATCCGCCAGGTGCCGATCCCGCCCTTCTCCACGATGCCGATCGCGTCACGCTGGGTGGGCAGCACCAGGTCGACCGTCGACGCGCCGGCGATCAGCGCGACCCCGCCGACCTTGGCCCCGGACAGGTCGACGCCGGCCTCCTTGACGCCGCCGCGCATCCGGAACGACCAGGTCACCTCGTCGCTGAGCAGCACGTTCAGGCGGGCCGAGCCGTTCTTGCGGCCGTTCGGGGCGACGGTGACCCGGACCGTGCCGTCGTCCACCACGGCCCGTGCGGTGATCGTGCTGTCCTCGCCGACCCCGACCCGGAAGAAGCCGTTCGTCACGTCACCGACCGCGACCCGCAGCTGGGTGACCCCGCTGGCGAGCTCGAAGGTCGCGGCGTCCGGGATCATCGGCTTCTCGGTCGCGCCGCCGGTGGGTGCGCCCGGCGCCGCGGCGGTCGGCGGCACGGTGACCGGGGCGGTCGACGCGGGCGGTGAGGTGCCGATCGACACCGGCGGGTTGGGCGCCTGCGCGGAGGGTGCCACGACCACCGGCGCGGGCTCGGCCGGCGCGGGCAGGCTGGTGGACGCCGCGTCACCGCTGGTCCGCACGTAGGAGACCGCGGCGAAGACCCCGCCGCCGGTCAGCAACAGCACGGCCGCCAGGAAGAGGACCGGTTTCAGGTCCCTTTTCGTACGGTCGTCGACGTCCTCGGCGGTCGCCTCGCGCGGCGGCGGCCCGGTGTGCAGGGCCGGTCCGGTCCGGGTGGCGTCCACACCGGGCAGCTCGTAGTGGTCGGCGGGAGGCCCGAGCCGCTGCGGGGCGTCGGGCCAGTAGTCGGAGATCCGGGGCAGGACCGGGGGCGTTCTGGACGGCTCGTCGGACGGGCTTTCCGTATCGGGCAAAGCTGGACTATCCACGCAGGTCTCCTCGATGCGGCCAACCGGCACCCCATGTCCACGCCGGATGGTCCGCCGAGGTATACGCACCGGCTCCGGGTTCGGTTCGGCCGTCCGGACAAAGATTTGTACGCGGTTCAGGGAAATTGCGGCCCGAACCCCTTGAAATTCGTCACGTAGCCGACAAAGATCCTTATCGCTTCATTAAGTTTTGTTTGCGTCAGGTCCTGCAGGAAGCGAATTACATGCCGGAAGACGACTCCCACCGGGGACCACGGGTCGGCGGTTGGGTGCCGCCGTATTCCCCCGATGCACTGTCCCCCAAACCGCCGATCCGGCCCATCACACCCGCCGCATTCCCGCCGGCTCCGATACCGGGTTTCCCCGGTTGGGCCCAGCGGGGCAAACCGCTGCGGCGACGGGCCGCCGTGGCCGCCGTCGCGCTCGCCACCCTCGGGGTGGCCGCGGCCACCACGGTGATCCTCGGCGACGACGCGGCCCGGACCGCACCGGCCTTCGTGGCCGGGACGCTGCCGGCGGTGCCACCGGTGCCACCGCCGGCCGAGCCGGTGATCATCGCGTCGGCCGTGGCCATCAGGTCCAGTTCAAGCCCCATTACCACCGGGAGCGCTCCCAGTTCCAATCCCGTCGCCAAGCCGTCGAGTCACCGGCAGTCCACCAAGCCGGCGACGAGATGGCCCTCCCCCAGCAAGGCGCCGGCCGTCACGCTGAGTGCCGGCTCCACGGTCGCCCTGACCCTTGCCGACAACTCCGGACAGCGCGTCCGGCACCGCAGCTTCATCGGCCGGGTCGATACGATCGGGGCATCCTCGAAGGCTCTGGATAGGGCCGACTCCAGCTTCACCGTCCGTGTCGGACTGGGGAATTCCGGATGCTCCTCACTCGAATCTGTAAACTACCCTGGCTATTTCCTGCGGCACCAGAACTATCAAATCAAGCTGCAGCGGAATGACGGCTCGGATCTATACCGCCGGGACGCCACTTTCTGTGCGGTCACGATTCGTTCGGGCGACGCACTCGCGTTGCAGTCCATCAATTATCCGAAACGGTTCGTGGTCGAATCCGACTCCCGGCTCGCCCTGCGGGAGACCTCCGCGGACGGCGCTCTGGCCCTCGTGCCGGTTGCCGTGAGCTGACCGGCGCTGCCCTTCGGCCCCCCGGGGCAGCGCCCAGCGCGAAGGAGCGCCGGCCTCGCGGCCGGCGCTCCTTCGTCGTTCACCGGTTTTGCCCTTCACCGGACCTCAGGGGTGCAGGATCACCACACCGCGGGGTTCCAGCGTGCCGTCCGCACCGAGGTCGATCGGCTCGGCAGTCCGGTTGATCAGGAACCGGTGCTCGCCACGGCGGGCCAGCTCGACCCGTCCGCGCAGCTCCGGCGCCAGCTCACTGGTCACTCCGGCGCCGTCCAGCAGCGCGGGCAGCGCCACGGTCAGCCCGTCCCGGCCGAGCCGGGTCGAGACGTACGCCGCGGATCCGGCGCCCACCGCGCGCCGGGTGATCGCCGCACGTTCGGCCTGCTCACCGGTCTTGTACCGAGCCAGCACCCGCACCGCCGGATCGGTCACGTCGATCCGGTCGGTCCAGAGCGTGCCGGTCGTGCCGTCGTCCAGCTCGGCGACCTCGCCGTCGAGCAGCGGGCCGAACTCCTCGATCCGGATGCCGAGCAGGTCACGCAGCGCACCCGGATGCCCGCCGAGCCAGATCTGGTCGTTCTCGTCCACGATCCCGGAGAAGTACGTGGTGACCAGATGCCCGTGCCCGGCATAGGCGGTGAGCCGCTCGGCGAGCGCGCCGGGCACCACGTGCAGGACCGGCGCGATCACCATCCGGTAGGTGTCCCAGGCGCCGCCGACCGGCACCACGTCGGCCCGGATGCCCAGGTTGAGCAGCGCGGTGTACCAGTCCAGCGCCTCCTGGCGGTAGCGCAGCCGGTCGGTCGGGTGCGAGTCGTGCTCGGCGACCCACCACGACTCCCAGTCGAAGAGGATCGCCACGTCGGCCGGCACCCGGGCGCTCCCCGCGAGTGCCCCGAGATCACCGAGCCGGCCGCCGAGCGCGGCCACGTCCCGGAACAGGTCGCTGTCCTCGCCGGCGTGCGGCAGCATCGCCGAGTGGTACTTCTCCGCGCCGGCCTTCGACTGCCGCCACTGGAAGAAGCAGACCGCGTCCGCGCCGTGCGCCACGTGGGTGAGCGCGTCCCGGTGCAGCTCACCGGGCTTCTTCGCCACGTTGATCGGCTGCCAGTTGACCGCGCTGGTGGAGTGCTCCATCAGGAACCACGGCTGACCGCCGGCGATGTTGCCGGTCAGGTTGGCCGAGAACGACAGCTCGTCGCGGGCCTGCGGGCCGGGCAGCACGTAGTGGTCGTTGGAGACGAAGTCCACCTCGGACGCCCAGTCCGCGTAGTTCATCGTCTTCATCTCGCCCATCACCATGAAGTTCGTGGTGACCGGGACGTCCGGGCTGAGCTCGCGCAGCAGGTCACGCTCGGCGATCAGGTGATCCTTGAGCGCGTCCGAGGAGAACCGCTTGAAGTCGAGCTGCTGGGTCGGGTTGGGGTGGGTCGCCGCCTGCCGGGGCGGGATGATCTGGTCCCAGTCGGAGTAGCGCTGTGACCAGAAGTCGGTGCCCCACGCCTCGTTCAGCCCGTCCAGCGTGACGTACCGGTCCCGCAGCCAGGTGCGGAACGCGGTCGCCGCGTCGTCCGAGTAGTCGTAGACGTTGTGGCAGCCCAGCTCGTTGTTGACGTGCCAGGCGACCACGGCCGGGTGCTTGCCGTACCGGGTGGCCAGGGCGCGGACCAGGCGCAGCGCGTGCGCCCGGAACACCGGCGAGGTGGGCCGCCAGTGCTGGCGGCCGCCCGGCCAGATCGTGTTGCCGTGCTTGTCGACCGGCAGGATCTCCGGGTGCCGGGCGGTCAGCCACGGCGGCGGGGAGGCGGTGGCGGTGGCCAGGTCGACCGCGATGCCACCGGCGTGCAGCAGCTCGATCACCTCGTCCAGCCAGCCGAAGTCGTACACCTCGGGCCGTGGCTGGATCCGGGCCCAGGAGAAGATCGCCAGCGAGACGATGGTGACTCCGGCGGCCTGCATCGCCCGGACGTCCTCGGCCCACACCTCGCGGGGCCACTGCTCGGGGTTGTAATCGGCGCCGTACTCGATCCGGGGTGCCCCGGCGCGGCGGAGCCAGCGCCGGGGCGTCGTGTCGTCGATGGTCATTTAATCGTGAAGCCCTGTTCCTGGCCGTACTTGGTGGACGCTTCCTGCCAGGCCTTCAGGCCGTCCTGCAGGGTGCTGCCGCCGGTGTAGGCCTTGCCGACGGAGTCGTTGAAGACGCTGTTCGCGTAGACCTGGAACGGCAGGTAGCTCCAGCCGGTCGCGACCTGGGTGGCCGCCGCGGACAGCACCTCGTTGGCCTTCTGGCCGCCCAGGTACGGGAACTCCTTGTTCTTGAAGGCGTCCGCGGTGAGCTGCGCGGTGGTGGCCGGGAACGCGCCCTCGTCGGTGCGGATCTGCGCGCCGTCGCCGACCGTGGCGTACTTCAGGAAGCCGTAGGCGAGGGTCTTCGCCTGGCTCGCCTCGGTGACCGCCAGCGAGCTGCCGCCGTTCTCCGCGGTCACCTTCTCGCCGGCCGCCCACTGCGGCATCGGCGCGACGCGCCACTTGCCGGCCGCGGCCTTCACACCGGACTCCAGGTTCGGCGGCATCCAGGCGCCGATCACCAGGCTGGCGATGGTGCCGTCACCGAGACCCTTGTACCAGGCGTCGCTCCAGCCCGGGGTCGGCGCGAGCAGCTTCTTGTCGACCAGCCCCTGCCACAGGCCGGTCCACTTCTTGGTGCCCTCGTCGTCGAAGTTGACCGTGACATCGGTGCCCTCGACCTTGTACGGCCGGCCGCCGGCCTGCCAGATCATGCTGGTGGTGAAGCCCGCGTCACCGCTGTCGCTGGTGATGTACGACTTCGGGTTCGCCGTGTGCAGCTTCTCGGCCGCGGTGGCGTACTCCTCCCAGGTGGTCGGGACGGCGATCTTGTACTTGTCGAAGACCTCCTTGTTGTAGAAGAGCGCCATCGGGCCGGAGTCCATCGGCAGGCCGTAGATCTTCTCGCCGGAGTGCACCGAGGTCCACGGGCCCGGGGAGAACGTGCCGTCCAGCGCCTTGGCGCCGTACGCGCTCAGGTCGGTGACCGCCTTGGAGAGCGAGAACTGCGGCAGCGCGAAGTACTCGATCTGCGCCAGGTCCGGCACCCCGGTGCCCGCCTTGACCGCGTTCTGCAGCGCGGTGTACTGGTCGTTGCCGGAACCGGCGTTGACCAGGTTCACCTTGACCTTGGGGTACTTGGTCTGGAACTGGGCGACGACCTTGGTGAGGGTGGGCTCCCAGGCCCACACCGTCAGGTTGCCACCGGCCTGCAGCGCCGCCTCGACATCGGCGTCGGAGACCGTGGTCGCCGCGGGTGCCTCGTCGGTGCTGTCGTCGGAGGATCCGCAACCAGCGGCGAGGAGGGTTATCGACATGGCGGCGCCGAGGAGCGCGCGCCGGCGGGTCATTCTCATGCGCATCTCTTTCTTGCTCGGTGGGGGGTTACTGCTTGACGCTGCCCGCGGCCAGACCCGACTGCCAGTAACGCTGGAGCAGCAGGAAGGCCGCGATGAGCGGGATGACGGCGAGCAGGGATCCGGTGATCACCAGGTTGAAGACGACGTCGCCGCCGACCGTCTGGGACTGCTGGTTCCAGGTGTAGATGCCCAGCGTGATCGGGTACAGGTGGCGGTCCTTCAGCATGATCAGTGGCAGGAACAGGTTGTTCCAGGTCATGACCACGTTGAAGAGCAGAGCCGTGACGGTGCCGGGTGCCAGCAGCGGCAGGGCCAGTTTGAAGAAGATGCGGAACTCGCCGGCCCCGTCGACCCGGGCCGACTCGAGGATCTCGTTCGGCACCGCCTCGTTGGAGAACGTCCACATCAGATAGAGGCTGAACGGGGCCATCAGCGTCGGGATGATCACGGCCCACGGGCTGTCGGTGATGCCCATCTTCGCGAACAGCAGGAAGGTCGGCACGGCCAGCGCGGTCGGCGGCACCGCCACCGCGCCGAGGATCACCGCGAAGACCGCCCGGCGGCCGCGGAAGGCGAACTTCGACAGGCCGTACCCGGCGAGCGTGGACAGCAGCGTCGCTCCGCCGGCGCCGGCCACCACGTAGAAGACCGTGTTGAGCAGCCAGCGCGGGTAGATGCCGTCCTGGTAGGTGAAGACCCGGCCGATGTTGTCGAAGAGCGCGAAGTCGTCGGCGAACCACAGCCCGAACGAGTCGAGCAGCCCCTCCTGGGTCTTGGTCGCGCTGATCAGCAGCCAGGCCAGCGGCAACAGGGTGTAGGCGACCATCAGCGCGGTCACCACGGTGAGCGTCTTGTTCCTCGGCTGCGCCTGACGGCGCTTCTTCGGCAGAGGTTGGCGGCGCGCCGCCGGGCGGATCGTGGGTGCGGCGACCATCAACCGGCCTTTCGTACGGCACGGGCCTGCACGAGGTAGGCGACGAGCATCGTGATCAACCCCATCACCACCGCGACCGTGGCCGAGTAGTTGTACTGCTGGCCACCGAAGGACAGCTGCCAGGCGTAGTAGTTCGGGGCGAAGTAGGTGAGGATCGCGTTCGGCGCGATGGTCTTGAGCACCACCGGCTCGGTGAACATCTGGAAGCTGCCGATGATGGAGAACATCGTGGTGATCAGGAGCGGCCCGCGCAGGGCGGGCAGCTTGATCGCCCGGATGATCCGCCACTGCCCGGCGCCGTCGATGGCCGCCGCCTCGTAGAGCGAGGTGTCCACGACGCGCAGCGCCGAGTACAGGATCAGCATGTTGTAGCCGACGAACTCCCAGGTCACGATGTTGCCGATGGAGGCGAGCACCAGGTCCGGGGCGAGCGGGTCGGGCAGGTGCACGCCGAAGTAGTCGTTGATGTTGCCGACCAGGCCGAACCGGTCGCCGTAGATGAAGCCCCACATCAGGGTGGCCACGACGGCGGGCACCGCGTAGGGCAGGAAGATCGAGATGCGGAAGAACGCCGCACCGTAGAGCCGCCCGCTGTCGATGGCCAGTGCGATCAGCAGGGCCAGCAGCAACATGATCGGCACCTGGACGACCATGAAGAGCGAGACCCGGCCGACCGCCGACCAGAACTGCGGGTCGTGCAGCGCCTTGGTGTAGTTCTCCGCGCCGACGAAGCTGGTGCCGCCGATCAGCCGGGTGCGGTACAGGCTGAGGTAGACCGAGTAGACGATCGGTGCGAGGAAGACCAGCGCGAACACCGCCAGGAACGGGGCTACGAACTGCCAGCCGATCCAGGTACGACGTGTCACTGTGCCTCCTTTACGTTCGAAGTCGTTGGGGGATGTTTACGTAAACATGTTTGGCAACGATCGGAAATGTTTACGCAAACATGTGTGCGGTATCGTGACACGGGTCACCAGGCCGGTCAAGGAGTTCACCATCGAAACGCAGCGCCTCCGCGGGGGATCGGACGTGCCCGGCGGTCGCCGGAAACAACGGGTCTCGATGGCCGACGTCGCCAAGCTGGCCGGGGTCTCCTCACAGACCGTGTCCCGGGTCGCCAACGGGCAGGCCGGCGTCGTCGAGTCCACCCGTGAGCAGGTCCTGGCCGCCATGCGTGAGCTGGGCTATCGGCCGAACAGCGCGGCCCGCTCGCTGCGCTACGGCCGCTTCAACACCCTAGGCGTGATCCTCTTCGGGCTCAGCTCGACCGGAAACAGCCGCACCGTCGAGGCGATCGCGACACAGGCCGCCACCGCGGGGTACGCGACCACCCTGATCCCGGTCGGCGCGCCCACCCAGGACAACGTCCTCGGCGCGTTCACCAGGATGGGCGAACTCGCCGTCGACGGCGTCATCGTGATCATCGAGATCCACCTGCTGGACGCGACCTCGGTCGCGCTGCCGCCCGGCGTGCACGCGGTGGTGGTCGACTCGGACGCCGGCGAGCGGTACCCGGTCGTCGACACCGACCAGGCCGACGGCGCCCGGCAGGCCGTCCGGCACCTGCTCGAGCTCGGCCACCCGACGGTGTGGCACCTGGCCGGTCCCGCCGAGTCCTACGCGTCCGAACGCCGCGCGCTGGCCTGGCGGACCGTGCTGGAGGAGGCCGGCCGCCCGGTCCCGGCGATCACGCGCGGTGACTGGTCGGCGGAGAGCGGCTATCGCGCCGGGCTCACCCTGCCGGCCGACTGCACCGCGGTTTTCGTGGCCAACGACCAGATGGCGCTGGGGGTGTTGCGGGCGCTGCACGAGCGCGGACGGCGGGTGCCGGAGGACGTCAGCGTGGTCGGTTTCGACGACATCGCCGACGCGTCGTCCTATCTACCGCCGCTGACCACCGTGCATCAGGACTTCGCCGAGGTGGGACGGCGCTGCGTGCAGGCGCTGCTGGACCAGATCGCCTCGGGCCCGGCCGCCCCCGGCACCGACCTGGTCCGCACCCACCTGGTCATCCGCAACAGCACCGCCCCCCACCACAGCGCGTGACGTTGCGGCGCACACCGCGAGCCCAGGCAGCGTGTGAAGTTGCGGTGCGCTCCGCACCCAAAAACCCCACGCACGCCGTGCGCACGGGCAGCGTGTGAAGTTACGGTGCGCTCCGCACCCAAACTTCACACGCACACCGCGAGCACGCACACCGCGAGCACGCACACCGCGAGCACGCACACCGCGAGCACGCGCCGCCGAACCGGGCAGCGCGGTGGATGGGGTGTCCGCTACCCGACGGTATCCGGGACGGGGATGCGTCAGGGTGGCCTGAAAGAGAAGAGGGGGAACGATGACCAGCAAACTGGACAGCGGTGCTCTGCTCGACAAGGCCCGGGCCGCGACCGACAACGCCGTGGTGGGCCGGGTGTTCGGTGAGCCGGTGGAGCGGGACGGGATCATCCTGCTGCCGGTGGCCAAGGTGAGCGCGGGGGCCGGGAGTGGCTCCGGCTCCGGCAAGGCCCCGGCCGGCGAGAAGACCGCCGCCGAGGGTGAGGGCGAGGGTTCCGGCGGTGGCTACGGGTTGTCCGCCAAGCCGGCCGGCGTCTTCATCCTGAAGGAGGGTGACGTCCACTGGAAGCCGGCGGTGGACATCAACAAGATCGTGCTGGGTGGGCAGGTGGTCGCGATCGTGGCGCTGCTGGTGGCCCGCTCGGTCCTGCGCGGGCACCGGCGGCGCCGCCGCTGAGCCGCTCCCGGCTGGTGCTCAGGGGTCCTTCCGCGCGGTCGAGACACCCCTGAGGACCAGCCGGGGCGCTGGGCCGCGTCGCGGTCCGGGGTGGCAGCGGTCTCGCGGCGGCCTCACGGGCGGCGCCGTGGCTCGTAGCCTACGGACGGGTGCTCCGAATTCGTACCATATGGGGTTGATGGTGTGCGGCCGTGAGTCACGACGATCCGGCGCAGGATGGAGGCGGTAGAAACTTTTCGGAGAAAGTCGGGAACGCCGGTGCACAGGAGCGACTCGGGACGCGTCGATTCAGGTGTGACCTTCGAGCAGTTCGCGATGGCCCGCCTGCCCAGCCTGCTGCGGTACGCGGTCGTACTTACCGGCGACCGTCATCTCGCACAGGATGTCGTGCAGGAGGTGCTGGCCCGTGCGCACGTCCGGTGGAAGCGGATCAGGGACGCGGATTCACCCGAGGCGTACGTCCGGCGGATGGTGCTCAACGAGTACCTCAGCTGGCGGCGCTCCTGGGCGGTGCGCAACCTGCATCTGGCCGGAGAACGTCTGGCCGAGATCGACGACGCCCGCGGCGGGGTGCACGACCACGCCGACCGGGTCGTCGAGTCCGACGCCATCTGGAACCGCCTGGCCAAGCTCGGCCGCAAGCAGCGGGCCGTGCTCGTGCTGCGCTACTACGAGCAGCTCGACGACGAGTCCATCGGCGATCTGCTCAACTGCTCCCCGGCGACGGTGCGCAGTCAGGCCTCGAAGGCACTACGAACGCTCCGTCTCTCGTCGGAGCGGGAAATGATGATGGTTTCTGCCGAGGAGAAGTCGTGACCAACCACGGTGACCGGCTGCGCGAAGCATTCGAGTCCCACGAGAACCAGACCCCCGACCCGGCCGCGGTGTACGCCAAGGTCGTCGAGCTCTCCACCAAGCACAAGTGGCGTCGCCGGGGCGCCTCCGTGGCCGGTGGCGCCGCACTGGGCGCCGGCCTGATCGCCGCGGTGGTGAACCTGCCCGCGATCCTTCCGGGCAGCCCCGACGCGGGCACCGGCTCGGCCGGCTCGCCGTTCGTGGCGGCCGCACAGGCGTCGCCGAGTGTGACGCCGAGCGTGGACCCGGAGGCCGCGTACGCCGCGTACTTCAAGGCCGGCTACGACTACGACGACGCGTTCAAGCTCGCGAAGCTGTGGAACATGCCGACCAGCGACATCGCCGCGATCAAGGGCGAGGCCGGGCGACGGCTGCTGGCCGGCGAGACCCTGCCGTTCCAGCACGTCCCCGCTCCCGATGTGACCACCCCGCCCTCGGTGATCAAGTTCTTCGAGGCCGGGTACAACTACAACGACGCGGTCAAGCTCGCCAAACTGTGGAAGCTCAAGTCCCCGTACGACGCCAAGGTCGCGGGCGGCAAGCGGCTGCTGGCCGGTCAGACCCTGCCGATCAAGCCGGATCCGAAGGCCGCCGAGCAGGCACAGGAGGGCGCCCGGGTGGACGCGTTCCTCAACGCCGGGTACGACTACGAAGACGCCGTCAAGCTGGCGAAGCTGTGGAAGCTGAAGACCCCGTACGACGCCAAGATCGCGGGCGGCAAGCGGCTCCTCGCGGGTCAGACGCTGCCGATCAAGCCGTGACCTCGAGGTTGCGCCGGCGCACCGGCTTCGAAATCGAGCTGATGGCCCCCGCCAGGGTCAGCCGGCGCACCCTCGCCACGGACCTGGCCGGACGCTGCGGGGGCAGCGTCCGGCCGGTGTGGCACTCCGACAGCGAACCGTCGCTGGTCCCCGGACTGGGCCGGTTCCTGCACCTGACCCAGGGTTTCGAGGTGCGCCGCCCGGACGGCTCGCTGCTCTGCACCCTCGTCGACGACATCACGCTGATGGCCGGGCTCGACCCGAAGGCGCCGCCGCAGCCGGGCTGGTTCCGGGTGCTCACCGACGACGGCCGGCTGCTGCGGCTGCTGGCCCGGCACAGCGACCCGGCCGGCACCATCGGCACCGTGCTGACCGAGCCGGCCCAGCTGTGGGGCAGCCGGGTTCAGCAGCACGGCGACGTGTACCGGCTGAACGACGCCGGTGACGTGACGATCGCCCTGGCCGCGCCGATGGGCGGGGAACGCGAACGACCGTGCGAGATCATCACCCCGCCGCTGACCACCGGCCACGAAGAACGGCTGGAAGAGCTGCTCGGGCCGGCGCGCGAGCTGGGGTTCACCGTCCCGTACGAGGCGGCCGTGCACCTGCACGTGGACGGCGGGCCGTTCCGGGCACCCCACGCGCTGGCCAACCTGGTGCGGCTGTTCTCCTACCAGCGCGAGTCGTTGCGGGCGGTGCTGCGCACCAACCCGGCCTGCCGGCGACTGGCCCCGCTGCCGGAACCGCTGGTCACCGCGGTCAAGGGCACCCCGACCTACGCCGAGCTGCGCACCGCCGCGGCCGAGGGCGAGCTGACCAAGTACTTCGACGTGAACCTGACCCAGCTGCTCACCGACACCCCGATCCGGGACACCGTGGAGATCCGGATCCTGCCCGGTGCGATCGAGGCGGGGCCGATCATCGACCAGGCCGCGCTCGTCGAGCTGCTGCTGGACCGGTGCACGTACCCGGAGCCGATCCCGGACGGCGACGACGTGGAGACGCTGCTGGAGCTGGCCGCCGAGGCCCTGGCCGGCCGGGACTGACCTAGCGGACCAGCTCGGCGAGGGCGGTCGCGGTCGGCTCGTCCTCGGGCAGGAACGCTTCCAGGCGCAGTTCGGCGACGGTGACGTCGGTGGCCGTACCGAAATGGGTCAGTGTGGTGATCAACCGCAACTCGCGGTCGCCGGCCCGCAGGCGCAGCGGCACCGCGAAGCCGAGATGTCCCGGCGGGAGCTGTCGCGGGCGCGGGGGCGCATAACCGTCGAGTTCCGCGGCCAGGCTCCGGAGCCGGTCGTCCGGGTTGCGCAGGCTCTCCGCCCGCACCCGGTCGATCACGTGCCGGGCCCACTCCCCCAGGTTGACGATGCGCGGCGCGAGACCGCGCGGGTGCAGCAGGACCCGGGGCACGCTGACCGGCGGGGTGAGCAACGCCGGATCGACACCGCGGGTGAGCATGGCGAAACCGGCGTTCGCGGAGACCAGGTCGCCGTGCCGGTCGACGACCACGGCCGGATACGGCAGGTGACCCTGCAGGATCCGGTCGAGGGCGATGCGCACCGGTGCGAGCCGCTGGTCGTCCAGGCCGCTCTCCGGGTACGCCGGCGCGAACCCGGCCGCCAGCAGCAGGTCGTTGCGGTCCCGGATCGGCACGTCGAGGGACTCGGCCAGCCTGATGATCATCTCGCGGCCCGGTGCCGAGCGCCCGCTCTCGATGAAGCTGACGTGCCGCTGGGTGGTGCCGGCCCGGGTGGCCAGCTCGAGTTGGCTGACCCGCCGCCGGGTGCGCCAGGTCCGCATCGCGTCGTTCACCGATTGCACCGCTCCTGTGTACCGGCTGCGGCGCGGCCGCGCGATTCCCGGCGGGGAATTGCCGGGCCGCACCCGCGTCAGAAGAGTTGCCGCCATGGCTGACAACGACCTGAAGACCTTGACCGACCGGTACGTGACGGTGTGGAACGAGCCCGACCCGGAGCGCCGGCGCACCGCCGTCCGTGAGCTCTGGTCCTCCGGCGCGACCCACGTGCTCAACGCGCCGCAGGAGATGCGGGCGGCCGCCGCCGCGCTCGGCTTCGACCGGCTGGTCCTGGACGCGACCGGGCACGACGCGCTGGAGGTCCGGGTGGCCCGCGCCTACCAGGAGTTCGTGGCGCCGGGGACGTTCGTGTTCCGGGCGGTGGGCGACGCCGACCGGATCCGGGACGTGGTCAAGTTCCGCTGGCAGATGGTGCCCCGCGACGGCGGCGAGCCGGTGGCCACCGGTCTGGAGGTGCTGCTGCTCGCGCCGGACGGCCGGATCAGCCACGACTACCAGTTCATCGAGGGCTGAGTTATCCGGTGGCGGCCCGGGTGGCCGGCGTGCCAGCATCGGGGCCATGACGACGACCGTGAAGGACGATGGGGCGTAAGCCGCCCGCTCCCCGGGCGCACCGGGGTGAGACCGTGGCGATCGACGGGTTGAGCGCGGCCACCATCCGCGAGATCCGCTCCATAGAGCGTTCCCACGTGGGCGCGGGCGCCGTCGGGCGTGCCGTGGCCGGATGGCGCCGGGCGGTGCACCAACCGCGGGCCCGGCTCCTGACGAGCGCCGCCGCCGGCTGCCCCTGCTGCGACGACCTGGACGACCGGGACGTGCTGGACCAGACGCTCCTCCGGCTCACCGGCCGGACCCGGCGGGAGCTGGCGGCCGTGGTCGATCCGCTGGACGAGGTCTTTCTGAGCCGGACCCATCACGACCCGGCGACGCCACCCGAGTGGCCCTGGTGGCGCCGCCGGATCTGACCTCAGGAGACCGTCGGCCAGCCGGTCGAGCTCCAGGTCAGCCGGTTGATGCCGAGCTTGGCGTCACCCGCGGCGGTGTAGTAGTGGTACACCAGCACGTCACCGTCACCGTCCGCGAAGACCGACGGGTGGCCGGGGCCGTAGATGGTGTCGTGCGAGGCCAGGATCTCGGTGCCGCCGCCCGCCGTGGTCAGCGTGCCGGCCCGGTCCTTGTACGGCCCGGTCACCGACGTCGACCGGGCCACCGTGGTCCGGTACGTGCTCGACGCGCCCTTGCAGCACAGGTCGAACGCCATGAACAGGTAGTAGTACCCGCCGCGGTGGTAGACGTACGGCGCCTCGACCGACTTGCTGTTCACGAAGCGCTCGGCGAGGTTGACCAGCGTGGTGTCGGCCCGCTTGCCGGTCGACGGGTTCAGCTTGACCATCTTGAGGCCGGTCCAGAACGAGCCGAGGCTCAGGTACCACTCGCCGGCCGGGGTGACCGTCAGGTTCGGGTCGATCGCGTTCCAGCCGCTGGTCGCGGTCGACTCGAGGATCTTGCCGTAGTTCGTCCAGGTCCCGGCCGCGCCGGTGGTGGAACCGGCCAGGAAGATCGCCGACTTGCTGGAGCCGAACGTGGAGGCGGCGTAGTACATCAGGTACTTGCCGTTGTGGTACGAGATGTCCGGCGCCCACAGGGTCGCGCTGCCACCGGTGTACGCGTCGGCCCACGCCGTGCCGTTCGGGAACGCCTTGCCCGCGTCGGTGAACTTCGTGCGGTCGCTCGAGGTCTTCAGTGTGATGCCGTCACCGGTCGCGGCCAGCAGGTACCCGCCGGCCGGCGTCTTCACGATCGTCGGGTCGTGCGCTCCGGTCGAGCCGGTGACCGCGCCGGGGTTCGGGTAGGTCGCGGCGTTCGCGGTGGTCAGGCCGTAGACGCTGGCGGACACGGCCACCACGCCGGTGACACCGGCGAGCAGCCACTTACGGAACCGGGAAGTCATAGGGGGATGAGCCTTCCGAGGATGGGGATGTACCCGGAAGGTGTCCCGGCGGGCGGGAAAGGTTGCCCGCCGAGACTGAAACGCTGGACCGAGAAAGATCAGATCAGATCGGTGAGCCAGTCCCGGCTCGCGGTCGCCACCCGCGGCGGCACCCCCAGCTCGGTGAGCAGCTCGGCGGCGGCGGCCATCTCCTCGCGGCGGCGCACCGCGTGCTTCTTCGAGCCGTCCACCAGCCGGTCCAGCGTCGCCGCGTCCGCCTTGATCAGCTCGGCGGCGATGTTGCCGCGCAGCCACTCCTCGAGCCCGGCCGCCTTCGCCGCTTCCAGGGCCTCGACCACGGCCGCGGCCATGCCCTTGTAGAACACGCTGCGCAGCAGCTTGCGGGTGGCCGCGGTGCCGACCGGCCCGTCCAGCACCACCACGTCGGCGCCGAGACCGCCGAGGGTCGCGGCGAGCTGTCCGGCGGCGGGTCCCGCCATGGTCATCGGAGTGCGAAGACCATTTCCCGGTACGGGGGACATCAGCGCCACGTCCACCACCTCGACGGCGCCGGCCGCCTCGGCGCGCAGCAGCTCCTTGAGCCCCGGCGTCGCGGTGTTGAGATCGGCCCAGACGGTGCCGGGCGCACACGCCGGCAGCGAGGCGCGCAACGCGTCGAGCGCGTCGGCCGCGCTGTTCACGCTGAGCACGACGTCCGCGCCGGTGCACGCCTCGGCGTCGCTGCCGGTCACCACGACACCCGCCGGCGGCGCCTGCCGGGGGTCGTACCCGCGCACGGTGGCACCCGCGGCGACCAGGTCGGCCGCGATCAGGCCACCGGCCTCACCCAGCCCCAGGACAGCAATGATCATGAAAGCGCTCCGTTGCTTCAGGCCTGCACCGACTCTAAGGTGGATCGCGTCGATTGTTAACAATCATATTGGCGGACGTTGGGGAGCGTAATGACCGATTCCACCCTGGTACTCACCGCACACGTCGGTGACTTCGTCTGGCGCGCCGCGGGCGCGATCGCCCTGGCCAACTCCCGGGGCCAGCGCGTGGTGATCGGCTGCATGAGCTTCGGCGAGCGCGGCGAGTCGGCCTCGCTGTGGCGCAAGGGGTACACCCTCGACCAGGTCAAGGCGCACCGGCGCGAGGAGGCCGAGCAGGCCGCCAAGGTGCTCGGCGCCGAGGTCCGGTTCTTCGACGCGAACGACTACCCGCTGGTCGAGACGCCCGCGCTGCTGCAGGGCCTGATCGACCTGTACCGCGAGGTGCAGCCGTCGGTGGTGCTGACCCACGCGCCGGCCGACCCGTACAACGGCGACCACGCGTTCGCGCACCAGATCGCGCTCAAGGCCCGGGTGCTGGCCCAGGCGCCGGGCGTCGAGGGGCCCGGCGAGGTGATCGGCGCGCCGCCGGTGTTCTGTTTCGAGCCGCACCAGCCGGAGCAGTGCGGCTTCGTGCCGGACGTGCTGCTGGACGTCAGCGAGGTGTGGGAGCGCAAGCGCGAGGCCATGGAGATCCTGGCCGCGCAGAAGCACCTGCACGCGTACTACACCGAGCTCGGCGCCCGCCGCGGCCTGCAGGCGGCCCGCAACTCCGGTCCGAACCTGGGGCTGCCGAACGAGACCCGGGCCGAGGCGTACATGCGGATCTACCCGCAGGTCACCCGGGAGCTGTCGTGAGCCGCCACGTCGTGGTCCAGAGCATCGAGCGGGTCGCCGCCGACGTCCTGAAGGGGCTCGCCGACGAGGGCGCGTCCACGGTGCACGAGGCGGACGGGCGGCGCGGGGCGTTCACCCCGGAGCTGCGCCCGATCCAGTCCGGCGCGCGGATCGCCGGCTCGGCGGTGACCGTCTCCTGCCACCCCGGCGACAACCTGATGATCCACGCGGCGGTGGAGACGGTCCGCCCCGGTGACGTCGTGGTCGTCACGACCACGTCGCCGTCCACCGACGGCATGCTGGGTGACCTGCTGGCCACGTCGCTGCGGGCGCACGGCGCGGTCGGCGTGATCCTGGACGCCGGGGTGCGCGACGCCGCCGAGCTGCGCGAGATGGGCTTCCCGGTGTGGGCGCGGGCGATCAGTCCGCAGGGCACGGTCAAGGCCAGTCCCGGCTCGGTGAACGTCCCGGTGGTCCTCTGCGGACAGGTGGTCGAGCCGGGCGACGCGATCGTGGCCGACGACGACGGCATCGTGGTGATCCCGTTTTCCAGAGCTGAGGCCGTTGTGAAGAAAGCCCAGGCCAGGACCGCGAACGAGGCGGCGAAGCGCGAGCGGCTGGCCGCCGGCGAGCTGGGCGTGGACATGTACCAGCTGCGGCCGCTGCTCGAGCAGCTGGGCGTGGAGTACCGATGACCACCCCGGTTCCGGTCCTGATCATGCGCGGCGGGACGTCCAAGGGCGCGTACTTCCGTCAGGAGGACCTGCCCGCCGACGAGGCCGAGCGGGATCGGCTGCTGCTGGCGATCATGGGCTCGCCCGACCCCCGGCAGATCGACGGGATCGGCGGCGGGCACCCACTGACCAGCAAGGTCGCCGTGATCAGCCGCTCCGCGACGGACGACGCCGACGTCGACTACCTGTTCCTGCAGGTCCAGGTGGACTCACCGATCGTCAGCGCGGAACAGCCGTGCGGCAACATCTTGGCCGGGGTGGGTCCGTTCGCGATCGAACGCGGCCTGGTCACCGTTCACGACCACACCACGAGGGTACGAGTCCGCATGGTCAACACCGGCGCCCTCGCCGTCGTCACCGTGCCCACCCCGGACGGCCGGGTCGAGTACTCCGGCGACACCGCGCTCAGCGGCGTCCCGGGCACGGCCGCCCGGATCGAGGTCGAGTTCCGGGACACCGCCGGCTCGGTCGCACCCGGCCTGCTGCCCACCGGCCGGGTCCGCGACGACCTGGACGGCGTACCGGCCACGCTGATCGACAACGGCATGCCGGTGGTGCTGATCAACGCCGGTGACCTGGGCGTCTCCGGCTACGAGACCCCGGCCCAGCTGGAGGCGGACAACCGCCTGCGCCGGCGGGTCGAGGAGCTGCGGCTGATCGCCGGGAAGCTGATGGGCCTCGGTGACGTCAGCGCCGCCACAGTCCCGAAGATGTGCCTGCTCGCCGACCCGGCCCACGGCGGCACGCTGAGCACCCGGATGTTCATCCCGCACCGGGTGCACGCGTCGATCGGGGTGCTCGCGGCGGTCAGCGTCGGCACCGCCGCGGCCATCCCGGACACCGTCGCGTACATCGAGGACGCACCGGCGACCATCCGCCTGGAACACCCCACCGGCTTCTACGACGTGATCATCGACGTCGACACGGCCGAGGACGAGATCACGGTCGGCCGCTCGGCGATCGTGAGCACCGCGCGCCTGCTCCTCGACGGACAGGTCTACCCCCGGGAGGACATCCACCATGGCTGAACGCCTTCGCGACATCGCGCACGTCTCCGCGGTCGAGCTCTTCTCCCCGGTGCTGGAGGAGACCGTCCGGTTCTTCACCGACCAGATGGCCATGGAGGTGGTCGACCGGCGCGGCGACAGCGTCTACCTGCACACCTGGGACGACTACGAGCGGTTCTCGGTCAAGGTGACCGGCGCGGCGACCTCCGGGATCGGGCGGACCTGGCTGCGGGCGCGCAGCCCGGAGGCCCTGGAGCGGCGGGTCGCCGCGATCGAACGGGCCGGGCTCGGCGAGGGGTGGAGCAAGGACGAGCCGGCGTACGGGCCGGTCTTCCACTTCACCGACCCGGACGGCCACCAGCTCGGCGTCTACTGGGAGACCCAGCGGTACGTCGCCTCGGACGAGACCCGGCCGTCGCTGAAGAACCAGGCCGCCAGGTTCCCCGGCCGCGGCTCCAACGTGCGCCGCCTCGACCACATCAACTTCCTGGCCCGGGACGTGCCGCAGGCCGAGACGTTCGTCAGCGACGCGCTCAGCGGGCGGCCGAGCGAGCAGATCGTGCTGGACGACGGCACCAAGGCCGCGATCTGGTACACGTTCAGCGACAAGTCCTACGACGTGGTCTACACCCGGGACTGGACCGGCTCCGAGGGGCGGCTGCACCACATCGCGTTCGCCACCGACACCCGCGAGGACATCCTGCGGGCCGCGGACGTGTTCCTGGAGGCCGGGATCCACATCGAGACCGGGCCGCACAAGCACGCCATCCAGCAGACCTTCTTCCTGTACGTCTACGAGCCGGGCGGGAACCGGATCGAGCTGTGCAACGCCGGCGCGCGGCTGCTGCTCGCCCCGGACCACGAGGTGGTCACCTGGACCGAGGCGGAGCGGGCCAAGGGACAGGCGTGGGGTCTCAAGACCATCCAGACGTTCCACACACATGGGACGCCGCCGGTGGCCGAGGCGGAGTGGGCCTGATCGTACGTACGGAAAAGACGGCCCGGCGCACCGCGCGCCGGGCCGTCGTCGTCGATTGTCAATAATCTTGATAGCCATCTTGTTAATAACATGTATCGAGACTTATCTTTTGACTCACGTCGATGACGGGAGATCGGATATGTCCTTCGTCAAAACGATCACCGCGGTGCTGCTGCTGGTCGCGGCCACGCTCCTGATGCCCGGTGACGCCCGGGCCACCGCCGCGCCCGGCGGGCTCGCCAACCTCGAAGCCGTCCTGCCGGTGATGTCCTGCGCGGACCTCACCACGGTCGAGCTGAGCGGCGTCACCATCACCTCCGCCGTGGTGACCAGTGCGAACGCTCCCGCCCCCTACTGCGCGGTGACCGGGACCATCGCGCCGGCGAACACCGTCGTGATGCGGCTGCCGACCCAGGGCTGGACCCAGCGGTACCTGCAGACCGGGTGCGGCGGGCTGTGCGGCAGCGCGACGATCAACTACACCCAGGCTGCGGGCTGCCGGCCGGTCGCCGACGCGACGATCGCCAGCGCCACCACCGACATGGGCCACCAGGGCAAGAACGACGGCTCCTGGGCGGCCGGCAACATCGTCGTGCAGAACACGTTCCACCACGCGTGGAACGTGCTGGCCAACAAGGACGCGAACGGGCAGTACATCCTGCTGGCCGACAAGCTGCCGCTGATCCACGCGGCGGTGATCCGGGCGTGTGACCGGCTCGACGGGGTGGCCGACGGGATCCTCGACGACCCGCGCGACTGCCGGTTCGACCCGGGCACGCTGGTCTGCCCGGACACCGCGACCTGCCTGACCCGGGCGCAGGCGGCCGTGGTGCGCAAGCTGCACGACGGGGCGACCGACGCGGACGGGCGGCGCCTCGAACAGGAGATCTCCCACGAGTGGGGCTCCGAGCTGGACTGGACGTTGTTCGTACCGGCAAAGCAGGGTGACGTGACGTTCAGCGAGAACATCGCGCTGTCGTTCCTGCGCTATCTCGCCTACCGCAACGTCGCCGACCCGGACTACCAGCTCACCGACCTGAAGTTCACCCTGGCGTCGTTCCGCGAGACGGTACGCACCTCGGACTACCTCTCGGCCACCGACCCGGATCTGAGCCGGTTCCGCCGCGGCGGCGGCAAGCTGGTCCTCTGGCACGGCTGGTCCGACCAGCACATCTCCCCGCAGGCGACGCTCAACTACTACGACACGATGCGCCGGACGATGGGCGGCCGGACCGTGGACGCCTTCGCCCGGCTCTACCTGTTCCCGGGCATGGCGCACTGCGGCGGCGGGCTCGGCCCGAACACGTTCGACGTGCTCACCCCGGTGATGGCCTGGGTGGAGACCGGCACCCGGCCGGGGTCGATCGTGGCCACCCCGGCGACCACGTCCCGGGCGGTCGCGCCGTTCGTGGAGCGGGGCGCACCGGCTGCCGGCTACGACTGGGCCGGCGCGGCCCTCTACACCCACGGTTACCAGAAGACCTGCCGCGTGGTGAACGGCAAGCTGGTCTGTAGCTAGACAGTCAAGAACTCCACCAGCGCCGGGACGAACCCCGGGTCGCGCAGCGCCGACATGTGGTCCCCGGGCACGGTACGCAGCACCGCGCCCGGGATCGCCCCGGCCAGCACCTCCGGCCGGACCGCCAGGGGATCCGCGGCGCCGGCCAGCACCAGGGTCGGTGCCTTGATCGTCTCCAGCGGGATCCCGGCCACGTGCACCGCGGCCGCCTGCGCCGCCAGGGCCAGCCGGTCCCCGCCGACCGCCTCGACGAACGCCCGGAAGCCGGCCGCCGCCGGGTCGGTGATCGACGACGGGTCGTCGGTACGCAGCGCGTGCAGCAGCCGGTCCCCGCCGACCACCCGGGTGTCCAGGCCACCGACCTCGACCACGCCGGCGCCCACCCCGCCGACCACCAGGCGCCGGACCCGGGTGTCACGGGTCGCGGTCAGCAGCGCGACGATGGCGCCCATCGAATAGCCGGCCAGGTCCACCTCGGTGATGCCGAGCAGGTCGAGCAGCGCGATCACGTCGCTGGACATCCTGGCCTCGCCGTACCGTGAAGGGTCGTGGGGTTTGCCGGAGCGGCCGTGGCCGCGCGCGTCGATCGCGACCACCCGCCGCCCGGCGCCGGTCAACGCGGCCACCACGCCGGGCAGTACCCAGTTGGTCCGCCCGTCGGCGATGAAACCGTGGTGCAGCAGCACGGGCGGCAGCGCGGACTCGTTCTCCCACACCTGGTAGAAGATCTCCACACCGTCGTCGGCTCGGAACGTCGTCATGCAAAGATCATGCACTAGGGGTGCTGATTGTTGCCGGGGCACCCGCCGACCGCTCCATCAGCTTGCCCACCACGGTGGCCTGCAGGCGGCGGCTGACCAGGCGGTTGGCGAACGTCATGGTCCGGTTCGCCGCGCCGGTCACCACGCTGGGCGGCGGGTTGCGCCGGTCGAGGGCCCGCAGCGCCCGGTCGACGACCTGGTCGGCGCGCATCCGCCGGTTGCCGCCGTCGGCCGCCTGCCCGGCCACCTCGAAGAACTCGGTCTCGGTCGGGCCCGGGGAGACGGCCAGCACGCGCAGGCCGGTGCCGCGCGACTCGTACCAGAGCGCCTCGGTGAAGCTGAGCACAAACGCCTTGGTCGCGCCGTAGACCGCCATCCGCGGGTTCGACTGGTACGCCACGATGCTGGCCAGGTTGATCAGGAAGCCGTCACCGGCCCGCAGCCGGTCGATGAAGGCCCGGGTGATGCCGACCAGGCTCGTCACGTTCAGCGCGATCTCGGCGTCGACCCGGGCCGGGTCCTCCTCGTGGAACAGCGCGTTGGTGCCGAAGCCGGCGTTGTTGATCAGGCTGGTCACGGTCACCCCGCGCTCGGCGACGGCCGCGCTGAGCCGCTCGCCGGCGCCCGGTGCCGCGAGGTCCATCGCGATCGTGGTGACCGTGACACCCGGCAGCTCCGCGGCGAGCCGCTCCAGGCGGTCGGCGCGGCGGGCGACCAGCACCAGGTCGGCGCCACGCGCGGCGAGCCGGCGGGCGAACTCGGCGCCCAGCCCGGCGCTGGCCCCGGTGATCAGGACGGTCTGTGCTCGGTAATCGATAGCGCTCATGGTGTGCATGCTATGCCTACTTGGCACTGAGTGCCAACCAGGCATTGACGGTACGCTGACGGCATGACCGAACAGACCCTCTGGAACCGGACCCGCCAGGCGGTCTACGACGAGATCGCCCGCACCGCGATGGGCCTGTTCCTGGCGCACGGCTTCGAGGCCACCACGATCGACGAGATCGCCAAGGCGGCCGGCATCTCCCGGCGCTCCTTCTTCCGCTACTTCGGGACGAAGGAGGACATCGTGCTCGGCGACCTCGCCGCCAAGGGCGAGCTGGCCCGGGTGGCCCTCGAGGCACGGCCGGACGACGAGGACCCGTGGACCGCGCTGCGCCAGGCGTTCCACGCGATCAAGGACGTGGCGTACGACGGGGAGACCATGCTCAAGGTCACCCGGATGATGTACGAGACGCCGTCGCTGCGCGCCCGGCACATCGAGAAGCACCTGCAGTGGCAGGCGTCGCTGCTGCCCGAGGTCCGCCGCCGGCTCCGGGCCGACGCCACGGACCCCTTGGACGTACGCGCGGAAGCCCTGGTCGCCTGCGCCATCACCTGTTTGGACGTGGCCGGAGAGGCCTGGGCACGCAGCAACGGAGCGGTCACCCTGCCCGAGTTGTTCGACTCCGCGGCGGCGGCGCTGCGGCCCTGACACGTCGCCTCCTTGGTACCCCCCAGGGGTATGTGTATGGTGGGGGCATGAAGACTTCGGTGCGGCTCACCGCGTACGCGATGGGGTTGATCGTGGTTTTCGGTGTGGCGCTGAGCGCGGGCCGGTTCCTCGGGCCGGACGAGAAGCCCGCGGCCGCGCCGGCGCACACCGACGAGCACGGGGGCCATCAGGTGTCGAGCGCTCAGCTGCCGGCCGGGCTGCAGATCACCCAGGACGGGTACACGCTGAGCCCGGTCACCACCCGGTTCACCCCCGGAGCGGCGCAGACGTTCGCCTTCCGGATCCTCGGGCCGGACGGCAAGGCGGTCACGCAGTATTCCGCCGACCACGGGACCGAGCTGCACCTGATCGTGGTGCGCCGTGACCTGACCGGCTATCAGCACCTGCACCCGACCCGGGCGGCCGACGGGACCTGGTCGGCGGCGGTGACCGTCCGCGATTCTGGGCAGTACCGGGTGTTCGCCGACTTCACCCCCCTGGCCCGCGCCGAGGGCTTCGTGCTCGGTGTGGACGTGCCCGCCGCCGGCGACTACCAGCCCCGCGAGCTGCCGGCGCCCGGCTGGCAGACCGAGGTGGACGGGTACACGGTGACCCGGGCCGGCGAGCCGCAGGCCGGCACCACGTCGTGGATGACCGTTTCGGTCAGCAAGGGCGGGCAGCCGGTGACGCTCGAGCCGTACCTGGGGTCGTTCGGCCACCTGGTCGCGCTGCGCCAGGGTGACCTCGCCTACCTGCACATGCACCCGCAGGACGGCACGGTCGCCGGGCCGGACATCACCGTCGACGCCGCCGTGCCGGGCGGCGGGACCTACCGGCTCTTCCTGGAGTTCCAGCACGGCGGGAAGGTCCACCTCGCCGAGTTCACCGCCGTCACCGGCGCCGGCCACACCCACAATTGAAGGTTTCCGCCATGATGATTGAGCTCGAGATCGGCGGGATGACCTGCGCGTCCTGTGCCTCGCGGATCGAGAAGAAGCTGAACCGGATGGACGGGGTGACCGCTTCGGTCAACTACGCCACGGAGAAGGCCAGTGTCTCCTTTGATGCGCCGCTGACCGCGAATGATCTGATCGCGACGGTGGAGAAGACCGGGTACACGGCCGCGGTGCCCGCTCCCGAGAAACCGGAAATTTCCGAGAAATCGGATCCGCTGAAAAGCCGCCTGCTGATCTCCGCGCTGCTCAGCATCCCGGTGATCCTGCTGGCCATGGTCCCGGCCTGGCAGTTCGACTACTGGCAGTGGCTGTCGCTGACCCTCGCCGCCCCGGTCGTCGTCTACGGCGGCTGGCCGTTCCACCGGGCCGCCTGGACCAACCTCCGGCACGGCGCGGCCACCATGGACACCCTGGTCTCGCTCGGCACGCTCGCCGCGTTCGGCTGGTCGCTGTGGGCGCTGTTCCTCGGCACCGCCGGCGAGCCCGGCATGACCCACCCGTTCCGCCTGGACATCGGCCGCACCGACGGGGCCGGCAACATCTACCTCGAGGCAGCCGCCGGGGTCACCACGTTCCTGCTGGCCGGGCGATATTTCGAGGCGCGCGCCAAGCGGACCGCCGGTTCCGCGCTGCGGGCGCTGCTGGAGATGGGCGCCAAGGACGTCGCGGTGCTGCGCGACGGCGGCGAGGTGCGCATCCCGATCGACCAGCTCTCCCCCGGCGACCGGTTCGTGGTCCGGCCGGGCGAGAAGGTCGCGACCGACGGGGTGGTCGAGGAGGGCGCGTCCGCGGTGGACGAGTCGATGCTCACCGGGGAGAGCGTGCCGGTCGAGGTCGGTCCGGGCGGCGGCGTGGTCGGCGGCACGGTCAACGCCGGTGGCCGGCTGATCGTCCGGGCCACCCGGGTCGGCGCGGACACCCAGCTGGCGCAGATGGCCCGGCTGGTCGAGCAGGCCCAGGCCGGCAAGGCAGGCGTGCAGCGACTCGCCGACCGGATCTCCGGCGTGTTCGTACCGGTGGTGATCGGGCTGGCGGTGGCGACACTGGGCTGGTGGGTGGGCACCGGCGCGGGGTGGACCGCCGCGTTCACGGCCGCGGTCGCGGTGCTGATCATCGCGTGCCCGTGCGCGCTCGGGCTGGCCACCCCGACGGCGCTGCTGGTCGGGACGGGTCGCGGGGCGCAGCTCGGCATCCTGATCAAGGGACCGGAGGCGCTGGAGCAGACCCGGCGGGTGGACACCGTCGTCCTGGACAAGACCGGGACGGTGACCACCGGGCACATGGCGCTGGCCGCGGTCCGGACCGCCGACGGCCAGGACCCGGCGGAGCTGTTGCGGTTCGCGGCGGCCGTCGAGTCCGCTTCCGAACACCCGATCGCTGCGGCGATCGTCGCGGCTGCGTCCGCGCCCCTCCCGGAATCCGCCGCTTCCGGCCTTTCCGGCTCCTCAGCGATACCGGCTTCCGGAAAATCCGGGGCCGGGGCCGACGGTGCGCTCACGGTTGGCGATTTCAGCAGCTTCGCCGGTTTTGGGGTACGCGGTGACGTCGCCGGCCGCACCGTCCTCGCCGGACGCCCGGCCCTGTTCGAGCGGGAGGGCTGGACCGTCCCCGCCGAGGTCACCGCGGCCGTGGACGAGCAGGAGGCGGCCGGTCGCACCGCGATCGTGGCCGGCTGGGACGGCGAAGCCCGCGGGGTGCTGGCGGTCGCCGACACGGTCAAGCCGACCAGCCGGGACGCGGTCGCCGGCCTGCGCCGCCTCGGCCTCACCCCGATCCTGCTCACCGGCGACAACGAGCGGGTCGCCCGCGCGGTGGCCGCCGAGGTCGGCATCGACGAGGTGATCGCCGGGGTGCTGCCGGCCGGCAAGGTGGCCGTGATCGAGCGCTTGCAGCAGTCCGGCAAGGTGGTCGCGATGGCCGGCGACGGGGTGAACGACGCCGCCGCCCTGGCACAGGCCGACCTGGGCCTGGCCATGGGCACCGGCGCCGACGTGGCGATCGAGGCGTCCGACCTGACCCTGGTGCGCGGCGACCTGACCGTGGCGGTGGACGCCATCCGGCTGGCCCGCCGCACCCTGCGGATCATCAAGAGCAACCTGTTCTGGGCGTTCGCCTACAACCTCGCCGCCCTGCCGCTGGCCGCCGCGGGCCTGCTCAACCCGATGATCGCCGGCGCCGCAATGGCCTTCTCCTCGGTCTTCGTCGTCGCCAACAGCCTGCGTCTGCGAGGTTTCCGCCCCAGCGTGTGAAGTTACGGTGCGCTCCGCACCACAACTCCCCACGCAAGCACCGCAACCCCGCAGCGTGGGGACTTTCGGCGCGCTCCGCACCACAACTTCACACACAAGCACCGCAACCCCGCAGCGTGGGGACTTTCGGGCCGCTGGCGTCGCCTCGCCGGCGCACCGGCCGCCCGGTGGCCGGTCAGGAGGTGCTGTTGATGGTCATCTTCGGGTGGTCCAGCAGGAAGGCGTCGAGCTTGTCGGCGGCGGCGGCCGCGAACAGCGCCTTGGTCTCGTCGCTGGTGCCCTCCGCGCCGCCGGGCGCCTTGACGTAGGTGCCGCCATTGCTGCGGATCGGCATCATCTCCGCGTTGGCCAGGCCCTTCAGCCCGAAGAAGAAGTCGGCGATCGGGACGCCGTTGGGGTCGATCTTCAACGAGGAGCCGGCCGCCTCGAGGAGCTTGGAGAGCTTCGACATGTTGGTCAGGACACCGTTGCTGGTGGCCTTCTTCGCCATCGCCTTCAGCAGCTGCTGCTGGTGGCGCTGACGGTCGTAGTCACCGTTGGCCGAATGTCGCAGGCGTGAATACTCCAAAGCCTCCCACGCCTTCATGTCGCGGCAGCCCTTCTCGAACCACAGCGCGTTGCTGGGCGGCGACGTCGGGTCGGCGCCCTTGGCATAGCTGATCTTGCCCTTGCCGTCGACAACGTAGTGGCTGGACCACATCCGCTGGTCCACGCACATCCGCACGCCGCCGAGGGCCTCCAGGATGTCCTTGAACCCGGCGAAGTCGATGATGACGACGCCGTTGAAGCTGATCCCGGTCAGGTCGTGCACGGCCTTGGTGGCGAGCTTCATGCCGCCCTTCCAGCCGCCCGTGCCCTGGGACCCGTACATGAACGCGCCGTTGATCCGCCCGCTGCTGCCGCCGAAGTGCAGCTCCTCGTCCGCCGGGATCTGCGCGTACGTGTCCCGGGGGATCGAGAGCATCTGCATCTTGTCGCGGGACGCCGGGATGTGCAGCACGATGATCGTGTCCGAGCGGGAGCCCAGGCCGGACTTCTCCCAGCCGGCCCGGGTGTCCAGGCCGAGCATGAGGAGGTTGACCGCGCCGTCGGGCAGTTTGCCACCGGTCTGCGCGCCCACGCCGCCTCCGGCGCCGAGCACCGAGTCGGTCGTCTGCAGGTTGTCGGTCACCTTGCCGAGCAGGTAGGTGGCGGCGACGGCGGTGCCCGTGCTGGCCAGCAGCAGCACCGCGCCGAAGACGGTGATCAGCTTGGCCCAGAGCGGCGCTCGGGGGCGCTTCTCACCGTCGCGGCCGGCCGCCGGCGACGTGCCGGCCGAACGTAGCCGGCCATCGGGCCGATCGGTAGCCACTGGCATGCAAACTCCTGACCCTGAACGCGAGGGGCGATCATATCCACGGGCCGCAATACATCGCGGGAGCTCCGGGTGTGCCGGAACTCCCGCGGTGAGGTGCTCAGTCGAGCAGTGCGGTGACGGTGCCGGCGGCGACCGTGCGGTTGCCCTCGCGGACCGCGAAGCCCAGCCCGACCTCCAGCGCGACCGGCTTGCCCAGGTGCACGGTCACCTCGTCCAACGTGTCGCCGGGCATCACCAGGTCACGGCCGCCCAGGTCCAGGCCGCCGGACACGTCGGTGGTGTGGAAGTAGAACTGCGGGCGGTAGTTCGCCTCGAACGGCGTGTGCCGCCCGCCCTCCTCCTTCGTCAACGCGTACATCCGGGCCTTGAACGCCTGGTGCGGCCGCACCGAACCGACCGCCGCGACCACCTGCCCGCGCTGCACCTGCTCGCGCTTGATCCCGCGCAGCAGCACCGCCGCGTTGTCGCCGGCCTGCGCCGACTCCAGGACCTTGCCGAACATCTCCAGCCCGGTCGCCACGCTGGCCACGGTCGGGCCGAGGCCGACCACCTCGACCGGCTCGCCGGCGCGCAGCTCGCCGCGCTCCACCTTGCCGGTGACCACGGTGCCGCGGCCGCTGATCGACAGCACGTTCTCGATCGGCATCAGGAACGGCTCCACCAGCGAACGCGGCGGGACCGGCACGTAGTCGTCGACCGCCTGGAGCAGCTCGACGATCGAGCCGACCCAGTGCGGGTCGCCCTGCAGCGCCTTGAGCGCGCTGACCCGGATCACCGGCACGTCGGCGCCCGGGAAGCCGTAGGAGGTCAGCAGTTCGCGGACCTCCAGCTCGACCAGGTCGAGCAGCTCCGGGTCGTCGACCATGTCGCTCTTGTTCAGCGCGACCACCAGATACGGCACACCGACCCGCTGGGCGAGCAGCACGTGCTCCCGGGTCTGCGGCATCGACCCGTCCTGCGCCGAGACGACCAGGATCGCGCCGTCCACCTGCGCCGCCCCCGTGATCATGTTCTTCACGTAGTCGGCGTGGCCGGGCATGTCGACGTGGGCGTAGTGGCGGCTCGGGGTCTCGTACTCGACGTGCGCGATGGTGATCGTGATGCCGCGGGCGGCCTCTTCCGGCGCCCGGTCGATCCCCTCGAACGCGACATACCGGTTGGAGGCCGGGTCGCGGTCGGCGAGGACCTTGGTGATCGCGGCGGTCAGGGTCGTCTTGCCGTGGTCGACGTGACCCATCGTGCCGATGTTGACGTGCGGCTTGGTACGGATGAACTGGCTCTTGGCCATCGGAAGATCCTCACTGGATGCGAGGCATATGAGTGGTACGCACACCGACGCCAACCGGGGTGCGCCAGAACCGCGCACGACGCAGCCACCCTTCCCCGGGTTCTGCCGCTGCGTGGGGAAGGGTCAGCTTCGCGTATCCAGAAGAGCCCGCACGGGAGCGCCCACCGAGGTGGGTAGCTGACGACCGTACGAGAACATGGGTGAAACCTAGACCGGACCAGCCATCGTCACCACTGAATAAAAAAGGCGGCGCCGAAGCGCCGCCTTTTCAGGGAAAGCTCAGCCGCCCATCATGGCGATGGCCGACTTCGGCATCTCCACGGTCTGGCTCGTCGGCGGGGCCGACACGCTGACCTTGGTGCCCATGCCCGAGTAGTTGGCGACGGTCTCGCCCGCGCCGGCCTGGATCGAGTCCATGTCCAGCGCCATCTTGGTCAGGTAACCGTCGGAGTTGACCTCCGCGGTGAACGGGATCTGCTTGCTCTTGCCCTCGAGCGCCTTGAGCAGCTGCTCGGACGAGGACGGCGACTTGGTGATGTCGATCGTGCCGCTGAACGTGCCGTCGCCGGTCTTCTTGACGTCGGAGGCGGCCGCCTCGATCATCTTCGCCGAGTTGCGGGGGTCGTTCTTCTCCAGGCTCAGCGGGCTGGAGGACGGCATCTTCGAGGCGTCGATGTGCATCCACTTGCCGTTGGCGAAGTTCTTCGCCGCGGGGCCGCCGTACTTGATGTAGAGGTCGTTGCTGACCTGACGCATGTCGACGGTGCCGAGCGAGGACATGTCCATCTTCAGGCTCATCAGCTTGTTCGACGCGTCGAACGCGCCGTCCGCGACGATCCCGCCGACCGACGTCAGGTGGATCTTGCCGCTGGAGCTGGTGAGCTTCTGCGCGGCCGCGACCAGCTCGGCCGACGCGTCGCCCGGAGCGGCAGCGGCGGTGGTCTCGGCGGTGGCGGCGGCGCTGTTGACGGCGGCACCGTTGGTGAGGGCCGGCTCCTTCTTCTCGCCGCAGGCGCTGAGCCCGGCGAGGGTCACCAGGGCTACACCCGTGACGGCCAGACGTCCCATCTTCATCGCTTGCTGTCTCCCCGTCGTAGGCATCGGCCGCCCACCATAGTCCTTCTCGTCAATCCAGTCGCCCCGGGTAGGCGCGGTTCCTATGCTTCCGGCATGGCACGCGCAGAGATGTATGTCAGTACGGATGTGGAAACGGACGGCCCGATCCCCGGCCCGCACTCGATGTTGAGCCTGGGATCGGCGGTATATGCCGAGGACGGCACACTGATCGACACGTTCAGTGCCAATCTGGTCACGCTCGACGGAGCGGACGGGCACCCGGCGACGATGAAGTGGTGGGCCACCCAGCCGGCCGCGTGGGAGGCGTGCCGAAAAGACCCGGAAGACCCGTCCGTGGTGATGGAGCGGTACCGCGGATGGCTGGAGACTCTGCCCGGAAGGCCGGTTTTCGTGGGATACCCGGCAGGCTTCGACTTCACGTTCGTGTACTGGTACCTGATCCGCTTCACCGGGACCAGTCCGTTTTCACACTCCGCGCTGGACATCAAGTCGTATGCCATGGCGGTGCTCGGCACCGACTTCCGCTCCACGGTGAAGCGGAGCATGCCGCGCCGCTGGTTCGGCGACTTCCCGCACAGCCACGTGGCCCTCGACGACGCGATCGAGCAGGGCGCGCTGTTCTGCGCCATGCTCGCCGAACGCCGCGCCGCCCTCAAACCCTGAGCCCCATCTGGTACGAGTACCGAGCGCTCGTCCGTAGGCTACGAGCCGAGTCCCGCCCGTGAGGCCACCGCGACACCGCGCCCTCTCCCGGCCGCAGCGCGCCACCAGGCCGGCGACACGGACGCGGCACCGCGGCCCCTCCCGGCCGCAGCGCGCCACCAGGTCGTCGGCTGGTTCTCAGGGGTGTCTCGGGCCTGTGGAGACACCCCTGAGAACCAGCCGGACAACGGTGACCGGACCGCTGTCCGCGGACCCGGACTATCGGGTCGGGTGCCAGCCCGCGGGCGGGTCCTCGCCGGTGCGGCCGTCCACGGACTCGCGGATCAGGTCGGCGTGGCCGGTGTGCCGGGCGTACTCCTCGAGCAGGTCGAAGAGCAGCCGGCGCAGCGAGACCGGCTGGTCGTCGGGGCCGGTGATGTGGGCCGGGTGGTCGAGCCCGCCGTCGGTGAGTGCCAGGTTGTACCGCTCACGGGCCCGGGACACCGCGGAATCCCAGAGGGCGTAGAGCTCCTCCGGCGCGTCGTCGGCGGCCGAGGTGTAATCCCAGTCCTCGGTCTCCTGCGCGGGTTTCCAGCGCTCCCCCGGCGACTCGCCGTGCAGCTTCCACGCCGCGTGGTAGTCCTCGACCAGGGCGAGGTGTTTGAGCAGCCCGCCCAGGGTCAGTGACGACGCGCCGACGGTCGCGGTCAGCCCGGCCGTGTCGAGGCCGTCGGCCTTCCATCGGAACGTGGCACGCTGACGGTCCAGCGCGCCCAGCAGATGCTCGATCTCGGTGCCCGCGAACGGCGGTTCCCACCAGTAATCGCTCATCCCGACACGGTAGTACGCAGCGCCCGCAGCCGCCGGGCCTCGACCGGGTCGGTCACCGGGACGGCGGCGAGCAACTCCTTGGTGTAGGCGTGCTGCGGCTGCTCGTACACCTGCGCGGTCGGTCCGATCTCGACCACCCGGCCCTCGCGCAGCACCGCGACCCGGTCGGCGATCTGCCGGAGCACGGCCAGGTCGTGCGAGACGAAGACCAGCGACAGGCCGAGCTCCGCCCGCAGATCCTCGAGCAGCGCGAGGACCTGCGCCTGGGTGGTGACGTCCAGCGAGGACACCGGCTCGTCGCAGACGATCAGGCGCGGGGACGGCGCCAGGGCCCGGGCGATGCCGACCCGCTGGCGCATGCCGCCGGAGAGCTGGTGCGGGTAGCGATCGTATTCGGACGCGGCCAGTCCGACCCGTTCCAGCAGCGCCGAGACCCGGCCGCGCGGGTCGCGCTCGCCCTGCAGGCGCAGCGGGTCGGCGATGCTCTCGCCGATCGAGCGCCGCGGGTTCAGCGACGACAGCGGGTCCTGGAAGACCATCTGCACCGAGCGTCCGCGCCGCCGGGAGATGTCCGCGCCGTCGAAGGTGATCGTCCCGGCGGTGGGCCGGTCCAGGCCGACCATCATCCGGGCCAGGGTGGTCTTGCCGGTGCCGGACTCACCGACGATGCCGAGCGTCTCACCGGCGTGCACGTCGAGGCTGACGCCGTCGACCGCGCGGATCGGCGGCGGCTTGCGGAACGATCCGCGTCGCGGCTGCGGAAAATGCCGGTGTACGTCCTGCACCCGCAACAGCGGCGCCCCGGTGATCTCCCGCGGCTCGCCGGGCTTGGGCACCGCGTCGAGCAGCGCCTTCGTGTACGGCTCCCGCGGCGACACCAGCACCGTCTCGGTCGCGCCGCGCTCGACCACCCGCCCGTCCCGCATCACCACCACGGTGTCGGCCGAGCCGGCCACCACGCCGAGGTCGTGGCTGATCAGCAGCAGCGCGGCCCCGGTGGTGGCGCGCACCTCGTCGAGCAGGTCGAGGATCTGCGCCTGCACGGTCACGTCCAGCGCGGTGGTCGGCTCGTCCGCGACGATCAGTTGCGGACGGCAGGCGATCGCCATCGCGATCAGCGCCCGCTGCCGCATGCCCCCGGAGAACTGGTGCGGGTACGCACCGGCCCGGCGCGCCGGGTCTGGGATGTGCACCTGACCGAGCACCTCGACGGCCCGGTCCCGGGCGGCCTTGCGGGACGCGCCGGTGTGCAGCCGGTACACCTCGGCGATCTGGTCGCCGATGGTGTGGAACGGGCTGAGCGCGGTGAGCGGCTCCTGGAACACCATCGAGATCCGGGCTCCGCGGATGTCCTTCCACGGCACGTCCGTGATCAGGTCCACGCCGTCGAAGTCGATCGTGCCGGTGACCGTCGCCGCCTCGTGCAGCCCGAGCAGGGCCAGCGCCGCCGAGCTCTTGCCGGAGCCGGACTCGCCGACGATCCCGAGCGTCCCGCCGGCCGGCAGCTCGAAGGAGAGCCCGTCGACCGCCAGCTTGTCGCGAAAGGAGATCCGCAGATCCTCCACTGTCAACAGTGTCATCTGAGCTGCACCCGGGGGTCGACGGCGGCGTAGAGCAGGTCGGCGGCCGCGTTGGCCACCACGATGAGCAGGCCGGTGAGCAGGGTGACCCCGACGACCACCGGCAGGTCGATCTGGTTGACCGCGCCGACCAGCAACTGGCCGACACCGGGCAGGCCGAACATCGTCTCGGTCAGCACGGCGGCGGTCATGATCTGGGCGAGGTCCACCGCGGTCAGCGTGACCAGCGGCAGCATCGCGCCACGCAACGCCCGCCGCCAGAGGATCCGGCGTTCCGGGATGCCGTACGCCCGGGCCGTCCGGATGTGGTCCTCGGCGAGGGCGTCCTGCAGCCCGGCCCGGGTCAGCCGGGCGTACGCCGCGGTCTGGATCACCGCGAGGGAGATCCACGGCAGCAGCAGGTTCTGCGCCCAGAGCAGCGGATCCACGGTGAACTTGACGTAGGACGGGAACGGCAGCCACTGCAGGTGCACGCAGAAGAGCAGGAGCAGCAGCAGGCCGACCAGGAAGACCGGCACCGCGTACCCGGCCAGGATCAGGCCGTTGACGATCCGGTCGAGCACCCGGAAGCGGCGCACCCCGGAGAGCACCCCGGCGCCGATGCCGGCCGCGAGCGACAGGATCTCGGCGCCGATCGCCAGGGAGAACGAGACCGGGATCCGGTCCAGCAGCAGCGCGGTGACCGGCTGGTCGGTCTCGAACGAGTAGCCCAGGCACGGCGCCGGGCAGTGCCGCACGTCCGGGCCGGCCGGGTAGTCCCGGCCGGTGAACAGGCCCTGGAGGAAGTGCAGGTACTGGGTCAGCACCGGGTCGTCCAGGCCCATCGCGGCGCGCACGTCGGCGAGCCGTTCCGGGGTGCAGCCCTTGCCGCAGGTCAGGATCGCCGGGTCGGACGGTGCCAGGTAGAACAGCGCGTAGACGATCGCGGACAGCGCGAGCAGGACGAACGCGGCGCCGAGGATCCGGCGGGCCAGGTAACCGATCATCGGGTCAGCTCCCGCTGGCGTGGGTCGAGGGCCCGGCGCAGACCGTTGGCGACCAGTACGAACGCGAGCAGGGTGAGGAACAGCATCAGCGCCGGGAGGAAGACGTAGAACGGGTCGGCGCGGAACCAGGTGGTCGCGGTGGAGAGCATCTGGCCCCAGGACGGTGTCGGCGGGCGTACCCCGACGCCCAGGAACGAGAGGCCGGCCTCGACCACCATGTTGGTGGGCAGCAGCAGGGCCGCGTAGGTCAGGATCGGCGCGGTCAGGCCGGGCAGGATCTCCCGCCGGGCGACCCGCCACCAGGGCGCGCCGGCCACCTGGGCGGCCGCCACGTAGTCGCGGGTGCGCAGGCTGAGCGTCTCACCGCGGGACAGCCGGGCGGTGCCGCCCCAGCCGAGCACCGCGATCACGGCGGCCAGCAGCACCGGGCGGGGCCAGTCCTGCGGCACGATGGCGAGCAGCGAGATCGCCATGACCAGCACCGGGACCGACAGGACCAGGTCGATGACCCGGCTCAGCCCGGAGTCCAGCCACCGCCCGCCGAGCCCGGCGGCCACCCCGACGGTCACGCCGAGCAGCACCTCCAGGAAGGTGGCGGCGACGGCGACGCCGACCGACACCTGCGCGCCGTAGACCAGCCGGGCGAACAGGTCACGGCCGGTGCCGGGTTCGACGCCGAGCCAGTGCTCGCCGCTGATCCCGCCGAAACCGCCGATCGGCACACCGCCACGGGCCGAGTCGAGCAGCGTGTCGTGGTACGTCGTGTAGTCCTGGCCGGCGAGCGCGGCCAGCAGGGGCGCGGTGAGCGCGACCAGCACCATGAGGCCGGCAATCACCGCGCCGGTGACGAAACCGCGGTCCCGCCGCAGGGCGGCGAGCGCCCTGGACGGGACCGGCGGTGCTGGTGGAGCGGTCGTCACTTGACCGAGATCCGGGAGAGGTCGAGCTGCCCGCGCCAGCCGTCGGCGTACGCGTTCTTGACGTTCTTGCCGACCAGGTAGACGTCCTTCTCGTGGGTCAGTGGCAGGACCAGGGCCAGCGCGCCGAGCTTCGCGTCCAGGGCACCCCAGCGGGCGGCCGCGGCGGCCGGGTCGGTGAGCGCGTTGATCGCGTCGATCTCGGTGTTCACGGCCGGGTCGTTGTACTGGGCCAGGTTGAAGTTGCCGCCGGCCGTGATGATCTGGCGACCGTCGAAGATCGGGATCAGGAACGGCCCGCCGGACGGCCAGTCGGCGCCCCAGGTGGCGAGCGCCAGGCCGGGCTGGGTGGCCGGCTTGCCGGTGACGTCGCGGTAGGTGGCGGCGTCGATCGCGTTCAGCTTCACCGTGACGCCGGCCTGCTTGAACGCCTCCTGGATGGCCGAGGCCACCTTCGGGCCGATGCCCTCGCTGTCGTCGTTCTCGTACGCCAGGTCGATGCTCAGGTTGCTCAGCCCCGCCTCGGCCAGGACCTGCTTGGCCTTGTCCGGGTTACCGGTGTCGCCGGCCGGGAAGTGGTCGTACGCCTGGTAGCCGAGCGCCTTCTGCGGGGGCAGGAACGTGGTCGACGGGCCGACCACCGCGGAGCCGCCGAGCGCGTTCACCACCGAGGTGCGGTTGATCGCGTACGACAGCGCCTCGCGCACCTTCGGGTTGTCGAACGGCGCCTTCTTCGTGTTGAACGCCAGGTACGTGGTCGACGGGAACTCGCCCCGGGTGACCCGCTTGTCCAGCTCGGAGCCGGTGCCCAGCTGGGCGAGCTGCTCCGGGCCGACGACCGCGTCGGTGGTGACCGCGTTGGCGTCGCCGCCCGCGCCGGTGACCAGCCGCTGGTTGATCACGGCGGAGTCCAGGCCGGAGGTGACCTCGATCCGGTCCGGGCAGGCGTACCGCAGCTCGTCGACGCTCTGCGACCAGTGCGTGTTGCGGACCAGGACCAGCGACTTCTTCGGCTCGTACGACTCGACCTGGTACGGGCCCGACGAGATCGGGTGCTTCTCGTACTCGGTGCCTTTGTCCTTGGCCTTCGGCACCGGCGCGAACTGGGTCGCGGTGGCCAGGTAAGGGAAGTCACCCTCGGGCTTGCTCAGCTTGAAGATGATCGTCTTGTCGTCCGGCGTCTCGATCGCCTTGATGCCCTCGGGCTGCTTGTACGGGCCCTGGTAGGAGGCCGCGCCGTCCAGCCAGTCGCGCAGGTAGGGCGCGCCGCCGGGCAGCTCGGGGGCGAACGAGCGCTCGATGCCGTACTTCACGTCGGCCGCGGTGATCGGCGTGCCGTCCTCGAACTGGATGCCGTCGCGCAGGTGGTACGTCCAGGTCTTCGCGCCGTCCGACGGGGTGCCGAGGTCGGTGGCCAGATCCGGCGCGGCCTTGGCTCCGGCCTCGCCGGGCTGCCGGTTGCGGGTGGTCAGCGTCCGGAACAGCAGCGACGGGATGTTGCCGCCGCCGGAGGTGTAGAGCCGGGCCGGGTCGAGGTGGGTGATCCCGCCCTGGTTGAGCACGGTGAGCGTGCCACCCTGGCAGGTCTTCGGGTCGAACGCCGCGCCGGAGGTGGTGGTGTCGCCACCACCGCCGCCCTGGCAGCCGGCGAGCAGCACGGTCGCCGTGAGAACGATAGGCACGAATCTGCGCATGAGGTTTCCTTAGGACGGAGCCACAACGCAAGCGAACCTATCGGATCGATAGGCAATGTGCACTATCCCCGCAACAATCGAAGCATATCGTTTAAATTCCGGCTCGTCCGGACCTCCTCACACCTGATCGGGTGCGGTCACCGGCTGGGAGACGTCCCAGTGCTCGACGATCAGGTCGCCCTCGAAGCGCCAGATGTCGACGACCGCCTCGCCGAGACCGCCCTCCTGCGGGATGAGCTGGTAGTGGGCGACCACGAACTCCTCGTCCGCGATCACCCGCTTCAGGTCCAGGGTCGAGGTCGCGATCGGGCCGGTGGAGACGAACTCGATCCAGGCGTCCCGGTCCCGCGGGCTCTCCGGGTCGTGGTTGACGAAGTCCTCGCGGATGATCTCGCGCAACACCTCGACGTCACCGGCGGCGAACCGCCCGAACGCGTCCAGGAAAATGTCCTTGATGGTCATCCCCGCACCATGACATCGCGGCGGCGGCGCCGTCGATTACCGGCCCGGTAACCATGCGGCGCTATAGCACCGTTTGACCCGGCCCGCTGTCAAAATCGGACAATTCTGCCCGGATGGCCGGGCCGGTGATGCGCCAATCGGACAAATGGCGTGCACTCGCCAGCGGGTCGGCGCCCGATATCGCGGAATCCCGACCTGCCGAAACGTACGTTCCCTAGGCGACGTCCGGCCATTTCCGGGCGCTTCCCATTTCACCTTTCGCTAGGAGATGTCCATGCTGAGCGCGATCGCCACCGGCGCCCTGCTCCTCTCGTCACTGACCGGCGCACCCGCCATGGCGTGGCACGGCGCGCCGCCCCCATCGGACAGGATGGTCATCGACGTGGTGGCCGCGAACGGTTCCGGCTGCCCCGACAAGACCGCCAATGTCCAGGTCTCGCCGGACAACACCGCGTTCACGGTCACCTACAGCGACTTCATCGCGCAGGTCGGCCCGGACGCCAAGCCCACCGACTTCCGCAAGAACTGCCAGCTCGCGCTGAACGTGCACGTGCCGGACGGCTACACCTACGCGGTGGCCGGCGCGGACTACCGCGGGTTCGGGCACCTCGAGGAGGGTGCGACCGGCTCGGAGACGGCGTTCTACTACTTCCAGGGTGAGGCGCACACCACCCGGATCAAGCACGACTTCAAGGGCTGGATGGACAGCGACTGGCAGCAGACCGACAAGGTCGCGATCAGCTCGATGTCCTTCCTGCCGTGCGGGGAGCAGCGATACCTGAACGTCAACACCGAGCTGCGGGTGAACGCCGGCTGGTCGAAGCGGACCACCACCAGCTTCCTGACCATGGACTCGTCCGACGGCAACCTGGACACCCAGTACCACGTCTCCTGGATGAAGTGCTGAGCACTGCCTGACAGGTCCGGCCGCTCCCCTGAGGGGGCGGCCGGTTCTCTGCTCAGCTACTTGACATTCACTAGTACTGGTCTAAGTATAGGAGCATGACCCACGACCCACAGCTGCTCAAAGGGGTCCTGTCACTGCTGCTCCTGCACCTGCTCGCCGAGCGGGAGTCGTATGGCTACGAGGTGGTCCAGCGGCTGCAGGCGGCCGGCTTCGAGGACGTGCTGGAGGGCAGCGTCTATCCGGCGCTGAACCGCCTGCACCGGGAGGGCCTGGTGGCCACCCGGCTGGTGCCGTCGCCGAACGGGCCGGCCCGCAAGTACTACCGGCTGTCCGACGACGGGCAGCGGGCGCTCACCGACTCCACCTCCGCCTGGGACCGGCACGTGGCCGGGGTCCAAGCAGTGCTGTCCCGCCCCCTGGGGCCCATCCCTTCTTCTGACGGAGGACGTTGACATGGCTATCGGATGGTTCGGCCGGCTGCGCATCGAGGGCCTGGTCTGGATGCTCGACCAGCAGCTCTACGACCTGCCGCGGGCTCAGCGGATCAGCACCCGGCGCGAGGTGCGGGCCAACCTGATCGAGGCGGCCACCGACCTCGGCGCCGGCGAGGCGCTGCGCCGGATCGGCGGGAGCCGGAGGCTGGCCGAGCAGTATCTGCGTGCCGAGTTCGGTGACCGGCCACGGCCCTCGTGGATCGGGGCGATCGTCGCGGCGGGGCTGGTCCCGATGCTGCTCAACTACGTCTTCGCGGAGGCGGCCGCCTCGTTCCGGGACGGGGTGACGGCTGCCGACCCGCACGTGAGCGGGACGTTCGTGTCGACCGGGCTCGAGTACCTGCAGGCGGCACAGACGTTCACCTTCACCGACGGCTCGTGGGGCAACTCGGGCGGGGGATGGGCTCCGCTGGCGTACGCCATCTGGGTCTTGTCGGTCGTCGGTGCCGGACGCCTCTGGCGGATCCGGTTTTCCTCTCATGTCGGTGCGGCCCGGGCCGACAACTAACCCCGAGCGGATCTCCGGGCGGCCTGGAGATTCGCAACCGGCGGGCACCTTTTCGGGCACCGTCGTGTCACCCGTGATCCCGGAATCTTCTCTCCATGCCCGGCGGGCAACACCGCCGGACAACTCGGGGGAGATTCCACTTGATGCGCTCGACGCTGCGCAAGACCGTACTGACGCTGACCGCTCTCGCTGCCGGCTTCGGCATCGCGACGGCCGCGCCGGCCTCGGCCCAGGCCGCGCCGACCAAGTCCTGCGTCACCGGGGACAAGCTGGTGCCCAGCTGCGGTGTGCTGTGGGGCGCCGCGGCCGGCGGGTTCACCGGCAAGCCGCGCGACGCCGAGCACCGTGCCTGGGAGAAGACCAGCGGGCGGGACGCGACGATCTTCCACACGTACCACAAGGGTGACGAGAAGTTCCCGACCGACGCCGAGATCGCGATGGCCCGGGACAAGGCGCACCCGCGGGTGCTGCTGCTGAACTGGCGCGTCGAGTACGGCAGCACCTGGGCCGCCGTGGCCGCGGGCAAGCAGGACAAGCGGATCGACGCGTTCGCCGCCCGGCTCAAGAGCAGGTTCACCGAGAAGTTCTTCCTGGTGCTCAACCACGAGCCGGAGGACGACGTGCGTACCGACGCGAAGTCGGGCATGACGGCCAAGGACTTCGCCAAGTCGTTCCGCCACGTGATCCAGCGGCTGCGCGCGCAGGGTGCCGGCAACGCGGTGAGCGTCGTGGCGTACATGGGCAACGAGAAGTGGATGGCCCAGTCCTGGTGGAAGGACCTCTACCCGGGCAACGACGTCGTCGACTGGATCGGCCTGGACTCGTACGTCAGCTCGGAGAAGAACTACTACCACGCGGGCGTCTTCAAGGATCTGCTGGACCGTAAGGCCAAGGGCGGCACCGGCTTCTACGACTGGGCAACCACCAACCACGCCGCCAAGCCGATCATGGTCGCCGAGTGGGGCGCGTACCACCGCGTCGGCAAGGTCGTCTCGAAGGTCGCGCAGTTCGACAGCGTCCTGCCGGAGCTGGCCAAGCGCCCGGCGATCAAGGCGATCGTCTACTTCGACACGAAGAAGGACCTGTTCGGCGACCGCGACATCAGCATCGACAGCACCCCGGCGTCGCTGGCCTCGTTCCGCAAGCTGGCCGCGAACCCGCTCTTCAACGTGACGGTCCGCTGACCCTGTTCCACCACGAGCCGCCCGGCATCCCTGCCGGGCGGCTCGTCCCCGCCCTTCGCACGGTCCGGCATTCCGCCGGACCGTGCGTTCCGCTGCGGTCAGCTCGACGCGGAAGGCGCGGGGGTCGCGGTTGACGGTGCCGTTCCGCCATTTTGGGTACGTCCGTCGCCCTGCTGTCCGCCCCGCCCGTCTCCGCGCCCGTCTCCGCGCTGCTCGCCGCCGAAGCGGCCGTCCGCTCGGCCTCCCGGGCCGAACCGGCCGTCGCCAGGACCGGATCGACCGTGGTCACCGCCGTGGTGACCGACGACGGCCGCGCCGACTGCGGTGATGCCCGCGCCGAGGACACAACCGAGGATCAGCGCGACCCCGGCCAGCAGCGGGGCCCGCCGACCACCCCAGCGGCCACCCCGGCGGCCGGGGCCCTGCGGCGGACCGGCCGGGACATAGGCCAGCCCCGGAGGCGGAGGCGGCGGCTGGTTCCCGCCGGTGCCGATCGGGACGTAGGCCCAGCCCGGCGGAGGTGGCGGCAGGGTGGGATCCCCGGCGACCGCCGAGGTGTAGGCGGTCTCCGGTGTCGTGACCGGTGCCGTCGCGGCCGGCGTCGCGGCCAGCGTCGCGGCCGGCGTCGTTGTGGGTGGTGCCGTTTCGGCGGGTGGGGTGGTGTGGGCCGGGTCGGCGAGGTCGCGGGTCTCGTCGGCGGCCGGGGTGGGGGTATCGGGCCGGTGGCCCGGATTCTGATCGGTCATGAGGGGCTCCGTGTTCATCGCATACTTCGGCGGCCACCATCAGCGTCGCCCGGGCGTTTAAGACCAGCGGACGGTGCTCGTAAGAAACGGCTAAGAGCGCACGCGAAGCCGCGGGAACCAATCGCCGGTGGGTGCCGACTAACCAGCTACCCGACGAGAAAGATCTACTGACGCCATGACGAAACGCCTCCTGCTCGCCCTCGCCGCCGTCCTCACGATGCTGGTTCCGGCCGCACCGGCCTGGGCACACAACGCGCTCGCCGAGGCGACGCCGGCCAAGAACGCGACAGTGAAGAAGGCGCCGGCCGCGGTCAAACTGCGGTTCCTGGAGACGCTGCCGGACTCCACCAAGCTCTCCGTGACCAGCGCCGACGGCACCACCCCGGCCCAGTCCGAGCCGAAGATCAGCGGTGCGACCATCGCGGTGACCTTCACCGAGCCGCTCGCCAACGGTGAGTACACCGTCAACTACCAGGTCGCCGGGGAGGACGGGCACCTGACCAAGGCCTCGTACAAGTTCACCGTCGCCGGACCGGTCGCCTCGTCCGCACCGACCTCGGCCGCGCCGTCCCCCTCGTCGGCGGCACCGACCAGCGCCGCCACGGTCGCCCCGGCCGTGGCGGAGGACCTCAGCCCGGCCGCCGACGACGACAACGGCCCGTGGCTGGGCCTGGCCGCCGGCATCGGCATCCTGGCCCTGGCCGGCGCGGCCGCCTTCGTCTTCGTCCGCCGCCGCCGCCGCGCGCCCGGCGAATAGCCGCAGCCACAAGACAGCACCTCCCCTCCCGGCCGGCCCTGATCCCGGCCAGCCCTGATCGGCTGGCCGCTCCGAGGTGTGGAGGCCGATCGCCCGGGGCCGGCCGGCCGAGGCTGCCGGTCGCGCCCTGGGCCGACCTACCGGCCAGGACTCGGCCGGTCGCCCTCCAGGCCGACCTACCGGCCAGGACTCGGCCGGTTGCGCTCATCGGCCGGGCTCCGGGACGGGTGGGCGGCGAGGGCGGACGAGGCCCGCGTTGAAGGCGGCGACGACGAGCTGGGCACGGTCGCGGGCGGCGAGTTTCGCCATCAGGTGGGTGATGTGGGTCTTCACCGTCTTCACCGCGATGACCAGGGCGACGGCGATCTCCTCGTTGGAACGGCCACCGCCGATCAGCGCCAGCACGTCGACCTCCCGGGTGGTCAGCCCGCGCAACGGTGGCGCCGGCCGGACCGCCCGGGGCGCGCCGACGTAGTGCTCCACCAGCCGGCCCAGTATCGAGGGCGAGAAGAGCTTTTCACCCCGATGGGTACGCCGGATCGCGTCCGCCAGCGCCTCCGGCGGAGCGTCCTTCAGCAGGAAGCCGGACGCACCCGCCTGCAGTGCCGCATACACGTAGTCGTCCAGCTCGAACATGCTCAGCACCAGCACCCGGGACGCGGCGAGAACCGGATCCGCGCAGATCCGCCGAGTCGCCTCGAGCCCGTCGAGATACGGCATCCGAACGTCCATCAGCACCACGTCAGGCCGGGTCGCCCGCGCCTGGACGATCGCCTCGACCCCGTCCCCCGCCTCACCGACCACGGTCAGGTCCGGCTGGGCGCCGAGGACAGCGGCGAGGCTCGCCCGGAGCAGCGCCTGATCATCGACGAGCAGCACACGCACGCTCCCCCGAGAGCCGACGCCCGCCCCTTCCCGCACACCGCCCCTCACGCCATCTGTCACGACCGGCACACCACGCTCCACGCCATCTGTCACGACCGGCACACCACGCCCCACGCCGTCTCTTACTGCCTGCACACCACGCGCCGGGTCGCACACCGCGCCCGGGTGCCGGGCGGACTGGTCGGGGCGGTGAGTCATCGGGGGACCTCGTCGGGGATGCGGGCGGTGACGCGGAAGCCGCCCTCGACCGGCTCGGCGACCAGGGTGCCGCCGAGGCTGCTGACGCGTTCGCGGAGGCCGAGGAGGCCGTGACCGGCGCCGGGGGTGGCTCGCCAGCCCGTGGAAGCCGGGCCGTCGTCGGCGACGACCACCACCACGACGTCGCCGTCACGATGCAGCGCGATGTCCACATCGGTGGGACCGGCGTGCCGGACCACGTTGGTGAGTGCCTCGCGCACCGTCCGGCAGACGGCGACCTGCACGCCGGGCGACACGTCGCCGACCGGCTCGGCCGCCAGCCGGGGGCGCAGGCCGGCGGCGGAGGCCCAGTCGATGATCGTCGGCAGCGTGCCCAGATCGTCCATCGGGGCGCGGGGCGCGGCCTCCGTGGACGGGCCACGCAGCACGGTCAGCATCCGGCGCAGCTCGGCGGTGGCGTCCCGGCTGGTCTGCTCGATGTCGGTCAGTGCCGCTGCGACCGCCGGCGGTTTCGGCAGGTGCCGAGTGGCGGCCGCGCGCACGGTGATCAGACCGAGTCCGTGCGAGACGAGATCGTGCAGGTCGCGGGCGATTCGTAGTCGCTCGTCGAGCACCGCCTCACTGGCCGCCCACGCGGTCAGCCGGCGCTCATAGCTCGCCCGGTCGGCCCGCCAGCGGCGCAGCGCCCACACCGCGGCGGCCACGGCGCCGCCGCCGATCAGCGGCGGGATGAACCGCGCGGCCGGGCCGGAAGCGCCGACCGTGCACATGGCCATCACCAGGATCACGGCGACGGCGGCGACGACCGGGACGGCTCGGGACCGCCAAGCGGGACGCGGGTGGATGCTCACCCGCCCGACTGTAAACCTCGGACCAGGGTCGTAGACGGCGCCGGAAAACTCGGATCTGGGTCCGATGTGGGCGGTTGCCGAACCCGGTTGACTCAAGCCTGTGATCGCCATCGACCGACTGCGCAAATCCAAGAACCGGACCCGGATCCTGCGGGATGTCAGCTTCGAGGCCCGCCCCGGCCGGGTCACCGGCTTCCTCGGGCCGAACGGTGCCGGCAAGACCTCGACGCTGCGCGTCCTGCTCGGGCTGGACCGGCCGGAGAGCGGCACCGCTCTGGTGAACGGGCGGCCCTACGCTTCCTGGCCGCGTCCGCTCACCATGGTCGGCGCCGTGCTGGACGGCAGCGGTGCGCACCGCGCCCGCAGCGCCCGTGCCCACCTGCGCTGGGTCGCCGCCAGCAACGGACTGCCCCGCGGGCGGGTCGGCGAGGTGCTCGACCTGGTCGGCCTCGCCGGCGACGCGCGAAAACGAGCCGGCCGGTTCTCGCTCGGGATGAGCCGGCGACTGGGCCTGGCCACCGCGATGCTCGGCGACCCACCGATCCTCGTCCTCGACGAGCCGGTGAACGGTCTGGATCCGGCCGGCATCCGCTGGATCCGGGACTTCCTGCGGACCAGTGCCGCGGAGGGCCGCACCGTGCTGCTGTCCAGCCACCTGATGGGCGAGCTGGCCGAGATCGCCGACGACGTGGTGGTCATCGACCACGGCCAGGTGGTGGCCCACGGCACCCTGGCCGAGGTCACCGGTGAGCACCGCACGCTGGAGGACGCGTTCTTCGCGCTGACCGCGGAGGCGGGGCGCACATGGCCGGCATGATCCGGGCCGAGCTCGGCAAACTCCTCGGCCTGCCGACCGCGCGGGTGGGACTGGTGCTGGGGGTGCTGATCGCGCCGTTGCTGGTGCTGGTGAACGCGCCGGCCACCCGCGCCTCCCTCGCCGACGGCACGTTCGGCGACCCGACCGACCTGGGTTTCCGCAATCTCGGGATCGGCCTGCTCGGCGCGCTGATCCTCGGCGTCGTCTCGGTGAGCAGTGAGTACACGTCGACCGGCGAGGACTCCCCCGGAGTCCGGCAGCTGACCGTGACCCTGGCGGCGATGCCCGACCGGACCCGTCTGCTGATCGCGAAAGCGACGGCCCTGGTCGCGGTGGTCACCGCGCAGGGCGTGGTCACCGCGACGGCAACACTGGGCCTGACCGAGCTGGTGCACGGCGAGGCGGTCCCGGCGCCGAGCCCGGCCCGGGTCGCGGCGGCGGTCCTCTACTGGGTGCTGACCACTCTGCTGGCCTTCGCCCTCACGCTGATCGCCCGCAACGGCGTGGTCACCCTGACCGTCCTGATCCTGAACAGCTCGGTGGTCTCGCTGTCCTACCTGCTGTACAAGGTGACGCCGCTGGCCGCCTACCTGCCGGACATCGTCGGCGCCCACATGTTCATTCGCGGCATGGACCTGGCCGAGCGGATCCCACCGGTCACCGCGGGCCTGGTGATGAGCGCCTGGGTCACGGCGTTCCTGGCCCTCGCCGCCGTCATGTTCCACCGGCGCGACGCATGACCGATCACTCGCGATGCGCTGTGACAGCACGCCCCGGCCGCCGGGCCACCGCCGCGGGCCTCACCGCGATCATCCGTGCCGAGGTGGGCAAGGTGGTGACCCTTCCCGCGTTGCGCATCACCGCGCTGCTCACCTGGGCGAGCGCGCTGCTCCTGATCCCGGCGCATGCGGACGGGCGGCAGGTGCTGCAGTTCGCGCAGGCGGGGTTCCTGGTGCTGGGGGTGTTCGCCACGACGCAGGAATATCAGGCGGGTGGGCAGATCAGGACGACTCTGCTGGCCGTGCCCCGGCGCCTGCTCCTCGTCGCGGCGAAGGTGGCAGCGCTGACCGCTGTCATCGTCCCGGTCGCCGGCGTCGTGGCGTTCACCGCCATGGCACCGGGCGGCGACGTGGCCCGGGTGCCGGCCACGAGCGCCTACCTGACGCTGACGACCCTGCTGGCCGCGGCGGTGGGCCTCACGCTCCGGCACACCGTCCCCGCTGCGACCGTCCTGCTCTCCACCTACCTGATCGCGAGCCCGGCGCTGCGCGCCCGCCTGCCGGACGACACCGCGGTCTGGCTCCCCGACACCGCCCTGGTCGACCCGCCTCACGGCACGGTCGCCCTGCTGCTGTGGGCCGCAGCCACCTTTGCCCTGGCCACGACAACCCTGCACCTCCGCGATGCCTAACCCCGGCCCGCAGCTGCGCTCCACGTCCTGCAACTCGCAGCTCACGGCCCGCCGCACGCCGCTGCGACTCGCGGCTGCGGGCAGCGATTCGGGCCCGCCGCTCACATGCCGCCGCACGCATGCCGCCGCGCGCGGCACGCGGCCGCGGCGTTGGCGGGGCGAGTGCCTTCTGTGCGAGATCGCATGCGGGGAGTGACGGACGGTTTGAGGTGAGCGGGCCTCGGGATCAGGCAAGACTGAAAGTTGCTCGCATAGTGTTCGATGTCGTCCACAGGTTCGGGGGGACCGCATGTAAACGTGTCGTTCGAGTGACGATCAGGCCTGCGACCCCCGTCGTTCACTTTCGTGCGGGTGGAGAAACGGTAAATGGCACAGCGTCACTCACTTGCGGAGATCCGCGAGCGCACCTACAAGAGCCGGGATGCGTGGTGGACCGTCTGGCTGGTGGATCCGCTGGCCGCCCGGCTGGTCTGGCTGGTCTCGCCGTGGCGGGCGGTGACGCCGAACCGGCTCACCTTCGCGGCGTTCCTGATCGGGCTGGGCTCGGCGGCCTGCTTCTGGCACCAGGGGTATTCCTGGCTGCTGGCCGGCGCGGTGCTGTTCCACCTGAGCTTCGTGCTCGACTGCATGGACGGGAAGATCGCCCGGCTGAACGGGACCGGGTCGGTCTTCGGCGCCTGGCTCGACTACGTGTTCGACCGGCTGCGCGTGCTGGCCTGCGCGATCGGCCTGTTCGGCGGGGAGTACCACCGCACGCACGACCTCGACTGGCTGTGGCTCGGCCTGCTCGTCATCTTCCTGGACATGTTCCGCTACCTGAACGCCCTGCAGATGGGCAAGGTCAAGGGCGACATGCGCAAGCGCCTGGCCGCGGCCGGCGCGGAGCTCGAGGAGCCGGCGGAGAGCGCCGACGGCGACGACCTGCAGGGTGACTTCCGGCAGAAGTTCGGCCGGTTCGCCGCGGTCCGCCGGTTCCTGGTCGAGAACCGGATCCGGGTGCACCTGATCAGCGGCATCGAGTTCATGATGTTCGTTTTCATCGTCGGCCCGGTGCTCGACCAGATCAAGGTCACCACGATCGTGATCTCGCTGGGCATGCTCGCCTTCGAGCTGCTGCTGATCTACAAGCTGTGGACCAACACCAAGAGCTTCTCCCGCCGCCTGGCGAAACTGGAAGCCGCCGGCGCCGCGGCCGCCGTGGACAGCCTGGAGCACACGAGCGCCTGACCACACCCCGTCGAGAAGGCACCCCGCGAGCCGGGGTGCCTTCTTTTGTTGATCCGCCACCGGCAGACCACTGGGGACCAGGCAGAACGTCCACCGTCCACACCCGCCGAAGTCTATGAGATTGGTAAACAGCGCTCGATGCTCTTTACGTCACCGACACTGCTTGGTAACTTCCTGAAACAAGTTGCAAGGACTTGCATGGAACTCCCCCGGAACCGGCCCGCTCACCAAGCTCGTCGATTCCGAGGGTTGCGCCGCCCCGGGGCGAAACCCCCCTCACCACCCGGGTCGGGTCCCGATAACGGCAGTTCACCGTCGTTGTCAGGGCCGGGAGCGCGCCGCACGCCGACATCACGCCGGGTGAGCGCGCCGCTCCTGAAAGAACTTTCAAACGCCCCACCTGTCCTCAGCAGAAAGCGTCCCCACCATGCGAAAGAGAACCCGCACGCTGGTTCTGGGCTCGGTCACCAGCCTCGCGCTGGCCGCCGCAGGCCTGGCCGGTGTGAGCCTGGCGTCCACCGCCAACGCCGCCGTCAGCCTCAACAACAGTGACGTGACCGCGAACCTCTGGGAGTGGAACTTCGACTCCATCGCGACCGCCTGCACCACCCAGCTGGGCCCGGCCGGGTACGGCGCGGTCCAGGTCGCCCCGCCCCAGGAGTCGGTCACCCTCGCCTCCACCAGCGACGGCGCCCACCCGTGGTGGGAGGTGTACCAGCCGGTGTCGTACAACATCTCCGGACGGCTGGGCACCCAGGCCGAGTTCACCAGCATGGTCACCGCCTGCCACAACGCCGGCGTCCGGGTCTACGTGGACGCGGTCATCAACCACATGGCCGGCGCGAACAACACCGTGACCACCGGGTACGGCGGCTCGACGTTCAGCCCGACCGGCTACTCGTACCCGGCGGTGCCGTACTCGTACAGCGACTTCCACCACCCGAACGACGGCTACTGCTCCGACAGCGACGGTGTGATCGACGACTACAACAACGCGTCCGAGGTGCAGAACTGCGAGCTGGTCGCACTCTCCGACCTGAAGTCGCAGGACAGCAGCGTCCGTACGAAGATCGCCGGTTACCTGAACAAGCTCGTCGACTGGGGTGTCGACGGTTTCCGGGTGGACGCCGCCAAGCACATGGCCGCCGGCGACCTCTCCGCGATCAAGGGCCAGCTGCACACCACCGTCGAGGGCAAGGCGCCGTACTTCGCCCAGGAGGTGATGCCGGGCGGCAGCGGTGACATCGCCGCGTCGGCCTACACCGGCATCGGCGACGTGCTCGGCTTCTCCTACGCGTACGGCCTGAAGACCCAGTTCGCCAACGGCACGCTGTCGAACCTGTCGAGCATCCCGTCGTGGAGCCTTGACGCGTCGAGTGACCTGACCGCCGCCATGGTCACCAACCACGACCTGGAGCGCAACGGCAGCACCCTGCGCTACCAGGACGGCAGCACGTACACCCTGGCGAACTACTTCCTGCTGGCCTACCCGTACGGTCAGCCGTTCCTCTACGACGGTTACTCCTTCTCCACCTCGGCCACCGGCGCCTCGCCCCCGGCCGACTCCAGTGGCTTCGTCACCGACACCAACTGCGGCAACGGCGCGTGGCAGTGCCTGACCCAGAGCACCGGGGTCAAGGGCATGGTCGCCTGGCGCAACACCACCCGGTCCGCGACCACCGCGGCGAACTGGACGAACACCGCCAGCAACGTGATCGGCTTCAGCCGGGGCTCGCTCGGCTGGTTCGGCGTGAACCGGTCCGGCAGCGCGTCCACCGCGACGTACACCACCGGCCTGGCCGACGGCACCTACTGCGACCGGATCACCGGCGGGGCCTCGACCAGCGGCTGCGCCGGCACGGCGATCACCGTCGCGTCCGGCCGGGCCTCGGTGACCATCCCGGCGAACGGCGCGGTCGCGATCGACGTGAACGCGAAGTCCGGCGCGGGCACCACGTCGCCGACGGCCAGCCCGACCACGAGCCCGACGGTCAGCCCGACCACGTCGACCAGCCCGACCAGCAGCCCGACGGCGAGCCCGACCAGCAGCACCGGCACGGTCCAGGCGACCTTCAACGTCTACGCCCCGACCACCACCGGCACCAACGTCTACGTGGTCGGCTCGACCACCGCGCTCGGCGCCTGGGACCCGGCGAAGGCGGTCGCCCTGTCGGCGAGCGGCTACCCGGTCTGGACCGGCTCGGTCGCGGTCCCGGCGAGCGGCAGCTTCGAGTACAAGTACCTGAAGAAGGACGCCGCGGGGACCGTCACCTGGGAGAGCAACGCGAACCGCGCGGTCTCCACCGGCACGTCGGCGATGAGCTTCACCAACAGCTTCAACCTGGCGAACGCCTCGGCCACCACGGTGACCTTCAACGAGTCGGCGACCACCAGCACCGGCACCAACGTCTACCTGGTCGGTTCGATCGCGGCGCTGGGCAGCTGGAACACCGCGGACGCCATCCCGCTGTCGTCCGCGTCCTACCCGACCTGGAGCCGGGCGGTGGCCGTGCCGCAGAGCACCGCCTTCACCTACAAGTACATCAAGAAGGACGCCGCGGGCACGGTGACCTGGGAGTCCGGCAGCAACCGCGCGTACACGACCGGCACCGCCTCGTCGTACACGATCAGCGACACCTGGAAGTAGCGGCGACGTAATACCCGGAGGTCCGTGCCGCGCGGCACGGACCTCCTTCACAATAAGGTCGTTTATCAGGAAAAATCGCCCAGTACTAGAGGGAGAACCTGTGATGCGACACTGGATCACCGCAGCAGCCGCGACCGCCCTGGCCGCCGCGCTGAGCCCCACCCCCGCAACAGCCGCAGCCAAGACCGGCGACTACGTCGCGCTCGGCGACTCCTACGCGGCCGGCATCGGCGCCGGCTCCTACCGCGGCACCAGCTGCGTGCAGAGCACTGCCGGCTCCTATCCCCAGCTCTGGGCGAAGGCCAACCCCAAGACCAAGCTCCGGTTCCGGGCGTGCAGCGGCGCCACCACCGCCTCGGTCCGCAAGAGCCAGCTCGGCGTCCTGACCAAGAGCACCCGCTGGGTCACCGTCACGGCGGGCGGCAACGACGCGGGGTTCGCCGCCACCCTGCAGACCTGCTACCTCGGGACCGACGCCGACTGTGCCGCCGCGACCCAGCGCAGCACCACCACGATCACGTCCGCCCTGCCGAAGGCCCTGGACACGCTCTACTCCGCGATCCGCAAGAAGGCGCCGAAAGCCAAGGTCTACGTGGTCGGCTATCCCTACCTGGTCACCACCGGCGCCGCCGCGGACTGCTCGTTCAGCGCCGGCCGCCGCACCATGCTGAACGCCGCCTCGGACGCGCTCGCCCAGGTCGTCAAGCAGCGCGCCGCGAAACAGAAGGGATTCGTCTTCATCGATGGGCGCCCGATCTTTTCCGGACACGAGGTGTGCACCGGCAGCCCGTGGATCCACGGGGTCGCGAGCAACCTGGCCGAGTCGTTCCACCCGACGGCCGCCGGGCACCAGGCATACGCGAAGGCTCTCCGGAAGCGGACCACCTGACGCCGCCCCGCAAGATCCCACCGGAGCCGCCTGCGTCAGACTTGCGGTCGTGACCACCAGCCCGACCCCTCCGCGGCGCCGGGACGCGGCACGCACCCGGCAGCTCCTGCTCGACGTCGCCCGGCGGCGCTTCGCGACAGCCGGATACGCGGAGACCACTGTCCGTCACATCGCCGACGAGGCGGGCGTCAACGTCGCACTGATCAGCCGCTACTTCGTCAACAAGGAAGGCCTGTTCGAGGCGGCGCTCAAGGCGGGCTTCGCGGAGCTGCGGGCGACCGCCGGCGACGTCACTCCGGGTGAGGTTCCGGAGACGATCGCTCACCAGGTGATCGGCCAGAGCACCGGCGCCGGGCCGAGCAACAGCCTGCTGCTGATCCTGCGGTCGTCCGGCGACGAGCGCGCCGACCAGATCCGGCTGCGTTTCCTGCACCTGTTCGCCGAGAAACTCGCCAAGGCCGCGCTGTTGCAGGGCGGCGATCCGGACATCCTGCGGGCGCAGATCCTGCTCTCCACCGCCATCGGCCTGACCCTGATGCGCGCCGCCCACCTCGAGCCGCTCGCCTCCGCCTCCGCGGAAGACCTCATCGCACCGATCCGCGAGATCGTCGAGGTCCTGATCAAAAAAAACCATTCATAGTACGAAGGTGGAGCGCCCGTCCGCAGGCTACGAGCCGAGTCCCGCCCGTGAGGCCGCGCGGCGTGGCTGCCCGCTCCCGGCCGCGGCGCGGCGCGGGGTCCCGGCTGGGCCTCAGGGGTGTCTCCGCGCCGCGGAGACACCCCTGAGAGCCAGCCAACCACCCGGGAGCGCGGCCGGGCCGGCAGTAGCGCGGTCGGGCGCGAGACCATCAGTGAGCGTGGCTCGTAGCCTACGGACGAGCGCTCCCTATTCGTACAATATGGGGTTTATGAAACCCGCAGCGGAACCACCTCCGGTGCGCCCAAGCGGGCCGCGTCAGCGGTCTCGTCGTCCTGCTGTTCCTGGGACGCGCGTTCGGCCTCGACCCGCAGCCGGTAGTTCTCCACCTCGCGGTCGATCTGGTCCTTGGTCCAGCCGAGGACCCGGCCCATCAGCTCGGCGGCCTCCGCGGCCGACGACGTGCCCCGGTCGAACGTCTCGATCGAGATCCGGGTCCGGCGGGTGAGCACGTCGACCAGGTGCCGGGCGCCCTCGGCCGCGGCCGCGTAGACGACCTCGGCCCGCAGATAGTCCTCGGCGCCGGCCAGCGGCCGGGACAGCGTCGGATCCTCTTTGATCAGATCGAGGAGTTCCCTGGTCAGCGAGCCGTAGCGGCCGAGGAGGTGCTCGACCCGGGCGACGTGCAGCCCGGACTCCGCGGCGATCAGGCCGCGCCGGTTCCACAGGGCCGGGAAGCCCTCCGCGCCGATCAGCGGCACCTTGTCGGTGCAGCAGCGCGGCACCGAGCGGTTCAGATTGAACACGCACGCGTCGACCGCGTCCCGGGCCATCACCCGATATGTCGTGTATTTTCCGCCGGCCACCACCACCAGGCCTGGCACCGGGCTGCCGACCATGTGCTCGCGGGACAGCTTCGACGTCGACTCCGACTCGCCGGAGAGCAGCGGGCGCAGTCCGGCGTAGACACCCTGCACGTCGGCGCGTTCCAGCGGCGTCGACAGCACCTTGTTGACCTCGGTGAGCAGGTAGTCGATGTCCTTGGCGGACGCGGCCGGGTGCGCCTTGTCCAGGTTCCAGTCGGTGTCGGTGGTGCCGACGATCCAGTGCCGGCCCCACGGGATCACGAACAGCACGCTCGTCGCGGTCCGCAGGATCAGCCCGGTCGACGACTGGATCCGATCACGTGGCACCACCAGGTGGATGCCCTTGGACGCGCGGACGTGGAACTGCCCGCGCTCGCCGACCAGCGACTGGGTCTCGTCGGTCCACACCCCGGACGCGTTGATCACCTGCTGGGCGCGGATCTCGAAGGTCCGGTCGTGTTCCAGGTCGCGGACCCGGACCCCGGTGACCCGTTCGCCCTCCCGCAGGAAGCCGACCACCTCGACCCGGTTCGCGACGTGCGCGCCGTACGCGGCCGCGGTCCGGGCCAGGAACATCGTGTGCCGGGCGTCGTCGAGCTGCGCGTCGTAGTACTGCAGCGCGCCGACCAGCGACTCCTTGCGCAGCGCCGGGCAGGCCCGGAGCGCACCCCGGCGGGTCAGGTGCCGGTGGTGCGGCAGGGCACCGGACATCGCCATGGTGTCGTAGAGCGTGACGCCCGCACCGGCGTAGAGCCGTTCCCACCCGCGGTGCTTGAGCGGGTAGAGGAACCGCACCGGCCGGGCCAGGTGCGGTGCCAGCCGGGAGAGGATCAGCCCCCGTTCCCGCAGCGCCTCCCGGACCAGTCCGAAATCGAGCATCTCCAGGTAGCGCAGACCGCCGTGGATCAGCTTGCTGGACCGGCTGGAGGTGCCCGAGGCGAAGTCGCGCGCCTCGACGAGCCCCACGGAGAGTCCCCGTGTGACCGCGTCGAGCGCGCAACCCGCACCGACCACTCCCCCACCGATCACCAGCACGTCGACCTCGGTCGCCTCGAGCGCGGCCAGGGCGGCGTCCCGCTGGGACGGAGAGAGTGCTGTCATGTCAGTCCACATCCACCCAGTCGAGGGTCCGCTGCACCGCCTTCTTCCAGCGGCCGTAACCCTGTTCGCGCTGGTCGGACGACCAGCTCGGCTGCCAGCGCTGCGACTCGTTCCAGTTCTCCCGCAGCTCGTCGGTGTTCTTCCAGTAGCCGACCGCGAGCCCGGCCGCGTACGCCGCGCCGAGCGCCGTGGTCTCCGCCACCACCGGCCGGCTCACCGGCACACCCAGCACGTCGGCCTGGATCTGCATGCAGAGGTTGTTGACGGTGATCCCGCCGTCGACCTTCAGCACGTCCAGGGTGACCCCGGAGTCCTGTGCCATCGCGTCCACCACGTCCCGGGTCTGGTAGCAGATCGACTCGAGGGTGGCCCGGGCGATGTGCGCGTCGGTGTTGAACCGGGACAGCCCGACGATCGCGCCCCGCGCGTCGGAACGCCAGTACGGCGCGAACAGCCCGGAGAACGCCGGCACGAAGTACACGCCACCGCTGTCCGGCACCTGCGCGGCCAGCGACTCGCTCTGATCGGCCGAGCTGATGATGTGCAGCTGGTCGCGCAGCCACTGCACGGCCGAGCCGGTGACCGCGATCGAGCCCTCCAGGGCGTAGACCGGTGCGGCGTCGCCGAACTTGTAGCAGACCGTGGTGAGCAGCCCGTTCTCCGAGCGGACCAGGTTGGTGCCGGTGTTCAGCAGCATGAAGTTGCCGGTGCCGTAGGTGTTCTTGGCCTCGCCGGGGCTGAAGCAGACCTGGCCGACCGTGGCGGCCTGCTGGTCGCCGAGGTCACCGGTGAGCGGGACGTCGCCGCCGAGCGGGCCGTCGACGTGCGCGACGCCGTAGGTGTTCGGGTCCGACGACGGCCGGATCTCCGGCAGCATCCGCCGCGGGATGTTGAAGAACGACAACAGCTCGTCGTCCCAGTCGAGGGTCTCCAGGTTCATCAGCATGGTCCGGCTGGCGTTCGTCACGTCGGTGACGTGGTTGCCGCCGTTGATGCCGCCGGTGATGTTCCACAGCAGCCAGCTGTCCGTGTTGCCGAACAGCGCGTCGCCGCGCTCGGCCGCCTCCCGGACCCCGTCGACATTCTCCAGGATCCACTGGATCTTGCCGCCGGAGAAGTACGTCGCCGGGGGCAGGCCGGCCTTGCGCCGGATCACGTCGCCGCGGCCGTCCCGGTCCAGCGCCGAGGCGATCCGGTCGGTGCGGGTGTCCTGCCAGACGATCGCGTTGTAATAGGGCCGGCCCGTGCGCCGGTCCCACACGACAGTGGTCTCCCGCTGATTCGTGATGCCGACCGCGGCCAGGTCGCTCGCGCTGAGATTCGCCTTCTGCATCGCGCTGCGCACCACCGCCCCGGTGCGCTCCCAGATCTCGATCGGGTTGTGCTCGACCCAGCCGGCCCGTGGCAGGATCTGCTCGTGTTCGAGCTGGTGGCGGGCCACCTCGTTGCCACCATGGTCGAAGATCATGAAACGGGTGCTGGTCGTGCCCTGGTCCACGGCTCCGACGAAGTCAGCCACGGTTAGCCTCCACATTCTCCGCGCTCTCGCGCGCCGTCGGGATCTCGCCGACCTCCTGGGGCTCGGCCGACGGCAGGTGTCGTCCGATCAGAGTCTGGTACAGACCGGCGCCGAGAACACCACCGATGATCGGCGCCACGATCGGTATCCAGAAATAGAGATTGCCGTACTGGTCGCGGAACGCGCCCCCGTACCCGGTGAGGAAGCTCGCCAGCCGGGGCCCGAAGTCACGGGCCGGGTTGATCGCGTATCCCGCGTTGGTGCCCCACGCCATGCCGATCGCGACGACCAGCAGGCCGATCACGACCGGGCCCAGGTTGGCGGCCGGCGCGGTGTTGGCCATGTCGGTCAGGGCCAGGATCACGAAGAGCAGGATCGCCGTACCGATGATCTGGTCGCGGAACGCGCCCCACTCACCGACCGGCAGGGTGCCGTTGCCCGGCAGCGTCGAGAAGACGCCCTGGGTCTTGATGGTCAGGCCGGGGTCCGCGGCGTGCAGGACCTCGGTGTAGTTCCAGCGCACCAGCAGCGCGGCGACGAACGCGCCGAGGAACTGGGCGAGCGAGTAGGGCAGGACCTTCCGCCAGGAGAAGCCCTTGAAGACGGCGAGCGCGATGGTCACCGCCGGGTTGAGGTGGGCGCCGCTGATCCGCGCCGCCACGTAGACGCCGAGGGTGACACCCAGGCCCCAGGCCCAGGCGATGCTGTCGTGATCGCCGATGCCACCGGCGACGACCTGCGCCACCACGCCCACACCGAACAGGATCAGAATCAGCGTGCCGGCGAACTCTGCCGCGAGTTCACCGACCAGTCCAGGAACTTTGAATCGTGCGGCCATGCTCCCTCCCTGCTTCCTGCATTGATGCCCTGGACGCTAGGAAGACCGGCAGCCGGTAGCAACGAACAGCGGTCGGCATTGTCGAACATCAATCACGGCGCGTCGTAGCGCGACCGCATAGAGTGCGAAACATGCCGGGAACAGTGCAGTCCATCGAGCGAGCGGCCGCGATCCTGCGGATGCTGGCCGGCGGGCCGGGCCGGCTCGGGCTCAGCGAGATCGCTCGATCTCTCGACCTGGCGAAAGGCACCACCCACGGGATCCTGCGCACGCTGCAGGGCGTCGGCTTCGTCGAGCAGGACCGCACCTCCGGGCAGTACCAGCTCGGCGCGGCCCTGCTGCACCTGGGCACCAGCTATCTGGACATCAACGAGCTGCGGTCCCGCTCGATCAACTGGGCGGATCCGCTGGCCGTGCGCAGCGGGGAGGCGGTCCGGATCGGCACCGTGCTGGAGGGGCAGGTGCTGATCGTGCACCACGTGTTCCGGCCGGACGACACGTTCCAGACGCTCGACGTGGGCAGCCTGTTGCCCTTACACGCGACGGCGCTGGGGAAGGTGCTGCTCGCCTACCAAGCCGGCAGCGCAAAAATGGATTTAACGGCATATACCCGAAAGACGCTCTCAAAAATGTCGGATTTGTCCAAGGCGCTGGAGCACGCCCGCGAGACCGGCTGGGCCGCTGACGTCGAGGAGCTCACCCTCGGCCAGGCCGCCGTCGCCGCGCCGATCCGCGGGTACGGCGGACTCGTGATCGGCGCGATCGGCGTCTCCGGTCCGGTGGAACGGATCTGCGACAGCCGCTACGCACCACGCCCGCACCTGGTCACCAGCGTGCGGGACGCGGCCCGGGCGATCTCCCGCGAAATGGGAGCGGCCCGGCGATAACAAGGGGGATCCATCATGTCCGAGCGCTACGTGGTCGCGATCGACCAGGGCACCACCTCGACGCGATGCATCGTGTTCGACCGGCGCGGGCAGTTGGTCTCCCTGGCCCAGCAGGAGCACAAACAGCACTTCCCGAAGCCCGGCTGGGTGGAGCACGACGCCATGGAGATCTGGCGCAACGTGGAACGTCTCGCGCCGCTGGCGCTGCGCCGGGCCGGCGCGGGCATCGAGCAGGTGGCCGCGCTCGGCATCGCCAACCAGCGGGAGACCACGGTGATCTGGGACCGGAGGACCGGCGTCCCGATCGGCCGGGCGATCATCTGGCAGGACACCCGGACCGACGCGCTGGTCCACGAGCTCGCCGAGCGGCCGGGCGCCAAGGAGCTCGAGGACCGGTCCGGGTTGCCGCTCGCGACGTACTTCTCCGGCCCGCGGCTGCGCTGGATGCTCGACCACACGCCGGGGCTGCAGGCGCGCGCGGAACGCGGCGAGGTGCTCTGCGGCACCATGGAGACCTGGCTGATCTGGAACCTGACCCGCGGCGCGCACGTCACCGACGTGACGAACGCGAGCCGGACCATGCTGCTCGACGTGCGCACCCTGGACTGGTCGGCCGACGCGCTCGACTTCTTCGGGATACCCCGCGCGATGTTGCCGGAGGTCCGGGCGTCGATCGGCGCGTTCGGCACCGCGTGTGAGGCATTCCCAGGGGTACGGATCGGAGCCGCCCTGGGTGATCAACAGGCGGCACTGTTCGGTCAGACCTGCTTCACCCCGGGTGAGGCCAAATGCACGTACGGCACCGGCAGTTTCCTGCTGCTCAACACCGGCACCGAGCTGGTCCAGCCGGCACACGGCCTGCTCAGCACGGTCGCCTACCAGGTGGCCGGCTCACCCGCCTGCTACGCCCTGGAGGGGTCGATCGCGATCACCGGCTCGCTGGTCCAGTGGTTCCGTGACCAGCTCGGGCTGATCTCCAGCGCCCCGGAGATCGAGACCCTGGCCCGGACCGTGACCGACAACGGCGGCTGTTACATCGTGCCGGCGTTCTCCGGGCTGTACGCGCCGCACTGGCGTTCCGAGGCCCGGGGCGTGATCGTGGGGTTGACGTCGTACATCACCAAGGGGCACCTGGCCCGCGCGGTCCTGGAGGCGTCCGCCTGGCAGACCCGCGAGGTGGTCGACGCGATGAACGCCACCTCCGGCCTGACGCTCAAGAACCTCAAGGTGGACGGCGGGATGACCTCGGACAACCTGCTCATGCAGATGATCGCCGACGTGCTGGACGTGCCGGTGGTCCGCCCCCTGGCGGTGGAGACGGTGTCGCTGGGCGCGGCCTACGCGGCCGGGCTCGCCGTCGGATACTGGCCGGACCTGGACGGCCTGCGCCAGAACTGGCACATCGCCGGGCAGTGGCTGCCGGCGATGGACCCGTCCCTGCGCGACACGGAATATGCCAACTGGCGGCGGGCCGTGGAGCGCACCTTCGACTGGATCCAGCCAGGTTAGAAAGCCGGCGCGGCGGCCCGGAGTCCCAGGCAGTGGCCGCAACGCAGCAGCTGCTTGCGGGGCTTGACCGGAAAGAGCGGCACGAAGAACAGGGTGAACTTCGTGGTCCGCAGCAGCCGCGCCTGCGGTGCGTTCCACCCGCACATCTCACAGGTCATGACCCGGTTGTCGACCAGCTCATCACGGGTGCGCAGACCGAACAGCAGGAAGAACATGCCCCCAGCGTGACACCCCCGCGCCAGGAGAGCCGCACTACCCTGACCGCATGCGCCTGCCGGAGGTCGAGGAGTTCGGGAAGCGGCTGTCCGCCGCCGGCTGGGTCACCGATCTGCTGGTCGCCGGGTCCCTCGCGACCGACGACTGGATCCCCGGGGTCAGCGACCTCGACCTGGTCGCGATCGTCGACGCCCCGCCCGACCCGGAGCGGATCCTCGAGGCACACGCCGGCTTCGACCCGAAGCTGAACCTCGGCTGCGTCTACGTCCGCGCCGACCGGCTGCCCGACCTCGGCGCCGAGCACCCGACCTGGACGCACGGCCGGCTGGTACAGCGCATCCTCTCCGGCGTCACCCGCGCCGAGCTGGTCCGGCACGGCTATCCGGTGTTCGGCCGCGCGCCCGCCGATCTGCTGCCCCCGATGACCGAGAACGACATCCGAGCGGCCGCCCGCGACGAGCTCACCGGCTACTGGGCCTGGGCCGCCCGCCGCCCCAGGATCTTCCTCGACCCGGTGCTCGCCGACCTGGCACTGACGTCGATGGCCCGCGGCCGGCACACGCTCGCGCACGGCACCCTGCTCACCAAGTCCCGCGCCATCGACCAGGCCGCCGCTCCGCCCTGGCTGATCTCACAGCTCCGGGCCCGGCGCCAGGGCGTACCGGTCCCTTCGCCACGTCTGCGCACCGCCTGGCTCGCCTGGCGCGACACGGTCCGCACCGTGTCGACGGCCCGCCGTGCTCCCGGTCCGCGGCCCGGCGCGGGCTGATCCCGGTGTTCCGGTCACCGCTGATCCGGTACGCGGGCACGCGCGCCCGCACCGGTCACACCTGGCCGGGAACCGCCGGCTGCGGGGCCGCGGCCCAGCGCGCCCAGGCGGCCTTGCCCAGCCAGGACGCCACGGCCAGCAGGCCGAAAAGGGTCATCGGGCGGATCACCACGGCCGCGAAGCCCGCCCAGGGCAGCACCGGCAGCACCGGCACGACCAGCGCGCCGGCGTCGTGGCCCAGCGCCCACAGCACGAGCACGCTGTTCAGCGACAGCAGCCCGAACCCCGCCGCACCCCGGATCCCGAGCCCGATCCGCACCCGGAACGACAGCCACCAGCCCAGCACCGCCCCGCCCGCGCCGAACAGCACCGCCAGGATCATCGCGAGCACCGGCTGACCGCGCTGCACCCACACCCCGGCCTGCTCACCGTGACCGGCCGCGGTCACCAGCATCACCCAGTCCCCGCGCGTCGCCGTCACCTGCCCGCCACCGGACGCTCCGACCTCCCAGCCGGCCGCCGCGAGCCGGTCCACGACCGGGTCGATGGTGGTCAGCGGGAGCTCGGCCGAGACGTATCCCGCGCTCCACTCCTCCGAGCCGCCGATCAGGGAGTAATCCTCCTCGAACCCGTACAGCGGGCCGGAGAGATGCTCGGTCCGCTCCACCACCCCGAGCGGCCTGCTGGGCAGCACCACCTCGGCGATCGCCCGCACCTCGCTGTCGGTCGGCAGGTCACCGGCGGTCTGCCAGCCCAGCCACGAGCCCAGCATGATCGCCACAGCCGCCGTGTTGACGGCGATCCACGCGGCGCGAGCGGTCGGCTGCCATCTTGCACGAGTCACAGCGCGGCACCCTCCCAGCCAAGGTCCACATTGTCAAAACCCCTGTGCCCCCGCGTCCTCGGCATGGGTGAATGCCGGGGATGACCGACGTCGGGCGGGCTCGGCACCCTGTGCCGCCGGTCACCGGGTGGAATCGGGGCGGGGCGGGGTGGGTTCGCGCTGATATGACGACGATCGGACTCATCGGCAGTGGCAACATCGGCAGCACCGTGGCGCGGCTGGCCGTGGCCGCCGGGTATGACGTGGTGCTGAGCAACTCGCGCGGGCCGGAGACCCTCGCCGGTCTGGTCGCCGAGCTCGGGCCGAAGGCCAGCGCCGGCACCTCCGCCGAGGCGGCCGCGGCCGCCGACCTCGTGGTGGTCACCGTGCCGCTGAAGGCCGCGCAGGACATCCCGGCCGAGCCCCTCGCGGGCAAGGTGCTGATCGACACGAACAACTACTACCCGGAGCGCGACGGCCGGATCGACGCGCTGGAGGACGGCTCGACCACGACCGGCGAGCTGGTCCAGCGGCACTTCGCCGGGTCCCGGGTGGTCAAGGCGTTCAACAACATCTGGTTCGAGCACCTGGCCGGGCTGTCCCGCCCGGCGGGCAGCGCGGACCGCTCCGCACTGCCGGTCGCCGGTGACGACGCCGCGGCGAAGCTGCTGGTCACCGAGTTCCTCGACAAGATCGGGTACGACACGGTCGACGTCGGCCCGCTCGCCGAGAACTGGCGCACCCAGCGGGACACCCCGGTCTACGTCACCCCGTACGGCCCGTACGGCCAGGCCGGCACCGGGGCGGGCGCGGAGGTCGTCCGCGAGCGGGTGGCCGAGGCGAAACGCTGACCCACCGCGGGCGCCGATAGTCACCGGAGATCGGGGAAGTCGACCCTATTCGGGGAATTCCTGGAGCCGGAAGAGCGTGCGAAACTGTCCGCCGGATCGCCGCTCTTCCGCCGAAGGACAGAAATGCGAAAGCGTTTCATCGTCACCGCCGTCGCCGTTCTTCCGCTCGCCGGAATCGGCACGGCCTATGCGATGACCGACAGCCACGGATCACCCACGCCACCGGCGGCCGGGGTGGTGGCGACGTCGGGGCTGCCGTCCACGGCCGTTCCGGTCCGCCCGGCCCCCGAGCCGAGCCGGTCCGCGCCGGCGACCGCCACGACGGTCGCGCCCCGCCGGTCGGCCACCACGCGACCGGCGCCGAAGCCGTCGGTCAGCGCGCCGGTGACCGGGCACCCGCTGTACCGGCCGCCGACCACCGGGCAGCCGTTGCGGCCGACCGGGCCGGTCTCGCCGCCGCCACCGCTGGTCACCGTCCCGCCCGATGACGAGGACGAGCAGGATCAGGAACAGGGCGAACCCGGACAGCAAGCGGCCCGCGACCGGCACTCCGATCGCGGGCCTGATGATCAAAAACGGGCGCGCGTCAGAAGTTGACCGCGACGCCGGCCGCCTTGCACGCGGCGGTGAAGTCGGTGCCGGCCTTCTCGAAGCTCGGCTCGGCGGCGGCGGTGATCGGGTCGGCGGCCGCCGCTGCCTTGGCGGCCTCGTCCGCGACGGCCTTCGCGGACACGGCGACCTTGCTGGTGACCACGCTGCCGAGCGCGGTCGTCACCTGCTTGTTGAAATCGGCCAGGATCGCCTTGGCGTCGGCCGGCGCGATGGTGCCGGAGTTCGCCGACATCAGGGTGACGATGGCCTTCTTCATCGCCTCACCGGCCGTGTTGGTAGCGGTGCACAGCTCCTTGTCGGCGACGCCGGCGGCCTGGTTGCCGCCCGCGTCGGGGTTGCTCTCCGGGTCGAGCACCGGCGCGGAGGACGGCACCGCCGACGGGGCGATCGCGGCGGCACTGGTGGGGGTGGCGGCACCGGCCTCGGTCTTGTCGTCGTCGGAACAGGCCGCGAGGCTGAGCATGGCGGCGGTGAACAGGACAGCGGAAGTAATCCGGGTACGCATCACCGCGCGTACGCTAATCGATGCCAAATGTAAGATCAAATCCGCTTCCAGCCCACCGCAGCCCGCTGACCTGGGAAGATGCGCCACTCTTGCTGTGAAGTTCCTGTGACAAGACACCGCACGGTCAGCGGAACTCGTCGTTCGTGACGTATCGACCGGTCGGTGGGGTCACGGTGCTCCGGTTCGCGCCGGACTCCCAGGTCACCGACCCGTCCGGGTTCTTGATCAGGTACTTGAACTCGACAGCGGTGTTCGGCGGCAGGCTGACGTTCCCGGACCAGATCGGATAACCGCCCGCCGAGAGCGGCACCGCTTTCGCCGGATCCCACCCGCCCAGAATCGCGAGATTGCCGGCCACAAAGACATTCTGTCCCCACACCGTTTCCCGCCGGACATTGAATGTTCCCGCGATCCGATCGGCCGCACCCGGATGGAAGGTGACCCCAAAACCTTCGATCAAAGACGTTTTTCCGTACGAATAAGCCAGTCCGATCGTCCCGTCCCCGTTCTCGACCCCGATCGTGGCGCTGTTCCCACCGGCGCGCGCCCCGGCGAGATCCTGGTACCGGTACGTCACCCGCCCGTCCGCGTGCAGGATCGCGCTGATCGACAACCGCTGGCCCTCGTCGCCGAAGAACCGCACGTTGCGCCACTCCACCACGAAGGTGTCCGCGTCCGCGGCGGTGTAGACACCCGCCGCGGCGTCCACGTAGAGGTCGTCCCAGAACGGGTAGAGCGCATCGTTCGGGACGGCCGCGTCCGGCAGGTCGGTGTTGCCGTACGCGTAGGTGGCCTGACCGAACCCGATCACTCCGTTGGTGCTCACCCACGCGTGGTCGTGACCGGTCCCGTACAGCGGCATCGCGAACGGCAGCGCCACCTCGGCCGCTCCGTCGTCACCACTCAGGTCGAGCCGCGTGACGCCGGCCCGGTACGGCTCCTCGGCGGGCGTGCAGTCGTACCCGAAGGCGTCCTTGACCTGGCTCAACGCGACGTCGGCCGTGACGTTCCCGCGGACCGTGACGGATCGGCTCGTGGCGGCGGCGCAGCCGCCCAGCGGGACCACCGTGAGCTGGTAGTCGCCGTGCGGCGCGGCCAGCCGGTAGACGCCGTCGGCACCGGTGGTGACCGAAACCGGCGTGCCCGCGAGCGTGACCGTGGCACCCGCCGCCGGATCACCGCCGACGCTGACCACGCCGCTGACGATGCCGGACGCGCTCGCGCTCAGCGACACGTCGACCCGCGCCGAACCGTTGTCGGAAACGGACACGTCGGCGTCGTAGGTGTCGTACCCGAAAGCCGTGACCCGCACGTGGTAGCCACCCGCCGGCAGCCGGCCGAACCGGTAGGTGCCGTCCGCCGCACTTGTCGCGCTCCGCGACGCCGGACCGGTGACGGTGACCGTCGCGCCCCCGATCGCGCTGCCCGCGCCGGTGATCGTCCCGCTGAGCGAGCCGGCCGGGCTCGTCGCCAGACTGACCGCGGCGTAGGCGTCAAGCCGGCCCTGCCCGAACACGTTGTTGTCGGCCTCGGTGCCGCCGCACGACGTGTCCCCGGCGTCAATGGCGGTCACGTCCAGGATCTCCCGGGTGGCCGCCACATCCCGGCGCAGCGCCGGCGCGGCCGCCCAGATCAGCGCGACGGTCGCCGCGGTGTGCGGCGAGGCCATCGACGTCCCGCTGTACGAGGCGTAGCCGCCACCGGGCACGCTGGAGCGGACGTCGACGCCGGGCGCGGCGAGGTCCGGCTTGATCGCGCCGTCCTGACCGGTGCCGCGGCTGGAGAACCCGGCGATCGCGCCGTTCACGTCGAACGCCCCGGACGCATAGACGTCGGTGTAGGACCCGGGCGTGTTGGCGGTGGCACAGCCCGGCCCGGAGTTGCCGTTGGAGAACGCCGGAAAGATGCCGGCCGCCACCCAGGCGCGGACCACGTCGGCGTACCACGGGTCGAAGCCGGACGCGCCGCCCCACGAGTTGTTCACGATGTCCGGCGCCAGGTCGGGCCGCGGGTTCGCGCCGTTCCGGTCGGTCGGCGCGACGATCCACTGCCCGGCGGCGAGCAACGCGGACGCGGAGCAGGACATGGTCTCGCAGCCCTTCGCGGCGATCCAGGTCGCGCCCGGGGCGACACCGATGCCGTCCGCGCCGACCATGGTGCCCATGGTGTGCGTGCCGTGGCCGGCGTTGTCACACGGGTTGCCGTCCGGGCAGGTGTGCGCGGGGTCGTACCAGTTGTAGTCGTGCTGGTAGGTGCCGTCGGCCTGGCGTCCGCGGTAGGCGGCGGCGAGGGCCGGGTGGTCGTACTGGACGCCGGTGTCCACGTTGGCGACCACGATGCCCCGCCCGGTGTCGTTCTTCTCCGACCAGACCCGGGGCGCGTTGATCCGGTCGATGTTCCACTCGGCGCCCTGCACGGCGGCCTGCGCGCCACCGGCGACCGGGGCGGGCATGGTGACCGGGGTGTCCGGCACGATCTCCTTGACCTCGGGCCGGGCGGCGATCTCGCGCAGCAGGCCGGCATCCCCGGTGACCTTCACGGTGTCGGCGATCCAGAACGTCTCGAAGGTCGCTTTACGCTGCGTGAGCAGGGTGCGCAGACCGGCCTGGTGCGCGGCAGCCTCGGCGCGGGCGGTCCGCAGAACGGCGGTGGCACGGGCCGCCTTGGTGGTCGCCGTGCGGGCGGCACTCAGATCGATCGTGTCCCGGAGCAGCACCCAGAACGTGCTGTCCCCGCCGTCCGCGACCGCGGCCCGGACGGCCGGATCCACAGTGGCGGGCGCGGTCGGCGCGGTCGGCGCGGCTGCGGCGGGCGGTGCGGTGAGTGTCAGGCCGGCCAGGGTGATGGCCGCGCCGAGGGCGGCAGCGTGCCGCCATCGGTGGTAGCTGTGTCGTGTCATCGCGTCTCCCCCAGAAAGAGCTCGGACAGGCATTGCGGGGGAACGCTATTGAGACAGTCCTATGCATGCAAGTTCTTGCAGCTCTTGCAGATTGTTTCACCCACGTGACGAATAGCCGTCGATCCGCTGACGACCCGGTAAATCCGCAGCCCAGATGCCGTGCCCTATCACCCGCGACACAGATGGAGCAAATTGTCGGCGCCCATTAGTGTGATTGAAAGAACGTCACTTGTTGCCAATGTTCCACACTCTTTCATCATTTCGTCACGCCCCCGGAAGAACCTCACGATCGTCAACGGACGAGCACAAGGCCGGTCAATGACCGCGCGGCGGGGCGGGCGGCCGGGGACCGGGGGCCGGGTTGCGGGACGAGCGGCCAGGCGGCCGGGTTGCGGGGGCCGGGGGCCGGGTTGCGGGACGAGCGGCGGGGTGGCCGGGTCGCGGGTTGCGAGTGGTCGGGGTTGGTCGCCAGGCGGCGCAGGCGGCGGTCGCGGCTCATCACGCCGGCCCCGGCCCGCACTGGGAACGGTCACCCCAAGCGCCAGGCGGCCCGCCGGTTGCGGCGCGCAACGCGGCCCAGGCTCACCGGCTGGCGCTGAGGGGTGCCTCAACGCCGCCGAGGCACCCCTGAACACCAGCCGCGTTTCGCGAGCTGGCGCTGAGGGGTGCCTCAAGGCCGTTGAGACACCCCTGAGCACCAGCCAGGCACGTAACCGGGCACCGGCTGGGGCTGACGGCCGCCTCAAGGCCACCGAAACGACCGTGAACACCAGCCGGGCACCACAACCCGACACCGGCTGGGGCTGAGGGGTGCCTCGAGGCCGCTGAGACACCCCTGAGCACCAGCCGGGCTCCGCTACCTCGCACCGGCTGGTGCTGGAGGTTGCCTCGAGGCCGCTGAGACAACCCTCAGGACCAGCCGGGGTTCGCGGGTGAGACGGGTGGGGGCTAGGGGCGGGTGAGGGTTAGGCGGGCGGTGGCTCGCTGTTTGAGGGCGAAGCCTCGCTGGGCGGCGTTGCGGAGGTGGGCCACCAGGGGCCAGCGGGACTGGCGGGCCCAGGGGACGGCGACCTCGGTGGTGCCGTATTTCGCCTTGTAGGAATTGCCGCCGACGAAGTCGAACTCGGTGACGCCGCGGGCTTTCGCGGCGCGCAGCGCGTGCCAGATCAGGGCCTCGTTGGGGCGCAGGTGCTGGTGCTCGCGGTAGCTGGCGCCGCCCCAGAAGTACATGGTGCGGTGGTACCAGGGCAGCACCGCGGTGGCGATGCAGCGGCCGTCGGCGTCGCGGGCGCGCAGCAGGGTTATCCGGCCGGCCGGACCGAGGTGTCGGATCAATGACCGGACGCGCTCCACGGAATAGGTCGGAACGAGATTCTGTTTGGCGAAAACGTCGCGCAATTGATCGTAGAATTCGTCGGCGAAAACCGGATCCGGGTCGGCCTCTTCGATGATCACTCCGGACTTGGCGGCCTTGCGGACATTACGGCGGCAGGCACTGGCCATCGCGCCGAAGAGCGCATCCTCGTCGGGGCTCAGGTCGATCACCGCGGTGGGCGCGGCGTCCCAGCGCAGACCCAGGCCGGCCACGTCGGTCTCGGTGGCGCCGCGGTCGCGCACCTCGAGGTGGGCACAGCCGAGTTCGCCGAACGCGAACCCGGGCAGCGCGCGCAGCGCCTCCCGCCGGGACACCCCCGGGAGCAGGTTGAAGCCCAGGTAGGACGTGGTCCAGCCGGCCATCGGGCTGCCCAGCACGCGCAGGCCGTAGTGCCGGGTGAGCAGGCCGGTGAAGTGCCCGACGGTGGCCTGACCGTCGCTGACGGTGGCCAGCACCGGCTCGGCATGCCGGCTCTCGGCCACGAACGCGAGCCACTCGGGCGTGTGGAAGATGAGGCGGTCCGGGTAGGTGGCGCGGTCGGCGTGGAGGGCGGCAGCCGGCTCCACCCGTTGCAGTCGAAGCATCCGTACGCCCCGATCGAATTAGGTGTCGAAGTCGGATGGTGCCCCGCCGTACGGTCATTCCGCAAGGCCCGTTCGTACCATTCGGGAATTGACGTGAATCATCCTCGCGTTCGGGGTGACAATTGCTACTGCCGCGCACCGCTATCCATTTGCCATCGTGAGGACATGGAGCCGCCGACGGCGATCAAGCGACGTCTGAACGAACTGGGCATCCGGAGCCGGCTGCGCGCCCATCCACGGACGCAGGGCCGGGTGCTCGCCCCGGCCGGACTGTTGCGCCGCCTGCCCAGCACACCGGGCCTCTACTTTCCCTTCTACCACGACGTACCTGCTGAATACGCCGGTGACCTGCGCCGGCACCTGAGCGCCCTGCGCCGGCTGGGCCCGATGGTCAGCTGGGGCGAGGCCCTCCAGGTGCTGGCCGGCACCCGCGCGCTGACCGGGCCGATGTTCTGCCTCTCCTTCGACGACGGGCACCCGACCTGGCGCGACGTGGTGGCGCCGCTGCTGCGCGAGCTGGCCGTCCCGGCCACCTTCTTCCTCACCACCGGGCTGGTCGGCCGGCCCGGCAACCTGACCTGGCCGGACTGCCGCGAGATCCAGGAGGCCGGGTTCTCGTTCGGCTCGCACACGATCAGCCACACCCGGCTGGCCGATCAGGACGACGTCGAGGCCCGCCGCGAGATCGCCGATTCGAAGAAGGAGATCGAGGACGAGCTCGGGACCGAGGTGCGTGACTTCGCCGCGCCGTACGGGCATCCGGCGGTCGACTTCGGTGAGCGGGACGTGCGGCTCGCCGAGGAGGCCGGCTACCGCAGTTTCGCCTCCACGCTGCGTCCGGCCATGCATCCCGGCGACTCCCCGATGTGGATCTGCCGGCAGGGGCTGCACCCGGCCTGGCCGATCATGGCGGTCAGGACCCGGGTCCATGACTGAGCCGCGGATCTACCTGTCCCCGCCGCACGTCACCGACGTCGAGCGCAAGCTGCTGCTGGAGGCGTTCGACTCGAACTGGGTGGCGCCGGTCGGCCCGGACCTGAACGCGTTCGAGGCAGCCTGCGCCGAGCTGGTCGGCGTCCGGCACGCGGTGGCGCTCAGCAGCGGCACCGCGGCGCTGCACCTGGCCCTGATCGCGGCCGGGGTGCGCCGTGGCGACACCGTGCTGGTCCCCTCGTTCACGTTCGCGGCCAGCGCCAACGCGGTGATGTACCTCGGCGCCCGCCCGGTCTTCCTGGACAGCACGCCGGAGAGCTGGAACGTCGACCCGCAGCTGGTCGCCGACGAGCTGCGCGACCGGGCCGGCCGGGGCCAGCTGCCGCGCGCGGTGGTCACCGTCGACATGTACGGCCAGTGCGCCGACTACCAGCCGATCCTGGAGGCCTGCGACCGGTACGGGGTGCCCCTGATCGAGGACGCCGCCGAGGCCCTGGGCGCCACCTACCGCGGCCGGGCGGCCGGGTCGTTCGGGCTGGCCGGGGTGCTCTCGTTCAACGGCAACAAGATCGCCACCACCGGAGGCGGCGGGATGCTGGTCACCGACGACGGCTCGGTCGCCCAGCAGGTCCGGCACCTGGCCACCCAGGCCCGCGAACCGGTGGCGCACTACGAGCACCGCACGGTCGGCTACAACTACCGGCTCAGCAACCTGCTCGCCGCGGTCGGCCGGGGCCAGATGCAGCGGCTGCCCGCCATGATCGAGGCGCGCCGGATCACCGCGGAGCACTACCGGGCCGCCCTCGGTGACCTGCCGGGGATCGCGTTCATCCCGGTGGCTTCGTACGGCGTACCGAACAGGTGGTTGACCTGTCTTCTGGTCGACGCCGGGAAGCTCGGGGCGAGCCGGGACCAGATCCTGGCCGCCCTGGAGAAAGAGAACATCGAGGCGCGGCCGACCTGGAAGCCGATGCACCTGCAACCGGCGTACCGGGACTGTGTGGTGCGCGGCGGCGCGGTCGCCGCCGACCTGTTCCACCGCGGGTTGTGCCTCCCCAGCGGATCCGCCCTTACCGGACACGACCGGGATCGTGTCGTGACCGCCGTTCGCTCGGTTGCCGCCGGGCAGAGAGGGTGACGGCGGATGCGCATCGTCTACATCCACCAGTACTACTGCAACCCGGGGATGGCCGGGGGCATCCGCTCCTACGAGCAGGCCCGGCGGCTGGTCGCCCGCGGGCACACCGTCGACGTGATCACCACCGACATCACCCCCGGCGACCGTGAGCTGGGCTGGAAGGTCACCCACGACGACGGGGTGACCGTGCACTGGTTCCGGGTCCCCTACAACAACCACATGTCGTACGCGCGGCGGCTCCGTGCCTTCGCCGAGTTCATGGCGCTCGCCACGGTGCGGGCGTCCCGGCTGAGCGCGGACCTGGTCTTCGCCACCAGCACGCCGCTCACCGTCGCGGTACCCGGTGTACTCGCCGCTCGGCTGCGCCGGGTGCCGTTCGTCTTCGAGGTCCGCGACCTGTGGCCCGAGGTGCCGATCGAGATGGGCGCGCTGCGCAACCCGCTGGCCCGGGGCCTGGCCGGCGCGCTGGCGAACTTCGCGTACCGCAACGCGGCCGAGGTGATCGCGCTGTCCCCGGGGATGGCCCAGGGTGTCACCGCCCGGCGCCCGGCCACCCCGGTCACCGTGGTGCCGAACGCCGCCGACCTGGACCTCTTCGCCGTCGACCCGGCACGCGTGGCGCGGTTCCGGGCCGAGCACCGCTGGCTCGGCGACCGGCCGCTGATCGTCTACACCGGCGCGCTGGGCGCGGTGAACGGTGTGGAGTACCTGATCCGCGCGGCCCGCCGGATGCGCGAGCTGGACCCCGAGGTGCAGGTGCTGATCGTCGGGCACGGGCGGGAGTGGGAGAGCACCGGGCGGCTGGCCGCCGAGCACGACCTGCTCGACCGGACCGTGCACATGTGGGAGAAGGTGCCGAAGTCCGAGCTGCCGGTGATCCTCGGCGCGGCCACCGTGTCGACGAGCATGGTCCGGCCGATCCCCGGGCTCTGGAACAACTCGGCGAACAAGTTCTTCGACGCCCTCGCGGCGTCCCGGCCGATCGCCATCAACTACGGCGGGTGGCAGGCCGACCTGCTGACCGAGACCGGTGCCGGGCTGGTGCTCGACCCGTACGACGCGGACGGCGCCGGCGACGCGCTGGCCACCGCGGTGCGGGACGAGGACTGGCTGGTCAAGGCGCGCGCGGCGGCGCACCGGATGGCCGTCGAACGGTTCTCCCGGGATCAGCTCTTCGAGCGTTTCGAGGCCGTACTCACCCGCTCCGCGAGCGCCGGTCGACGGGGCCGCCGCGCCGCCGCCCGGACCGCGCTGCCCGAGCAGTCCTGACGAAGACGGGGGACCTCGAAGTGGAACTGCGTGCGTACGTCCGGGCCTGCCGCCGCCGATGGCTCTGGCTGCTGATCCCGGTGCTGCTGGCGGCCGGGATCGGCGCCGGCCTGACCCTGACCGCGGCACCCGCCTACAAGTCGTCGATGACCCTGTTCGTCTCGGCCGGCACCGGCGACCCGGACGCCGAGGCGCGCCGGCTCAACTCCTACATCGCGCTGCTCACCGGCCCGCGGGTGGCACAGGGCGTGGTCACCAAACTCGGCGCCGGGATCACCGCCGACCAGGTGCGCGGCAGCCTGTCCGCGCAGGTCAGCGAGGGCACCGACCTGCTGGTGATCAGCGCGACCGACCCGAGCGCGGCGCGCAGCCGGGCGATCGTCACCACCGCCGCGTCGGTGCTGGTCACCCTGGCCAAGCAGATCACGCCGCGGAGCCAGGACGGCGGCCCGGCACCGGCCATCTCGATCCTGCAGGAGGCGGAGACCGTCAAGGAGCCGGGCAACCTGGCCCGCAACGGCGGGTTCGCCGCGGTGCTCGGCCTGCTGATCGGCGCGATCGCGGTGGCCGTCCGGGAGGCGGCCGGCTCGACCGTCGCCGAGGAGGAGGATCTGCGCCGGCTCGGCCTGGGCACGGTCGGGGTGATCTCGCTGGACGGGCGCAACGGCCTCGGCGACCACCCGGACCAGGCGCTCGCCGAGGCGTTCCGCCGGCTGCGCAGCCTGCTGCCGGAGATCGCCGACGGGCGGGCCGGCACCCCGCGCGGCCGGTCGCTGCTGCTGGCCGGGCCGGGCCGCAAGGAGGGCACCACCGCGGTCACCTGCGGCCTGGCCATCGCGCTGGCCGAGACCGGCGCCCGGGTGGTGCTCGTCGACGCGAACCTGCGAACGCCCGGGGTGGGCCGCTACCTCTCGCTGGACCCGGCGCCGGGGCTCGCCGAGGTGCTGGCCGGCGCGGCCAAGGTCCCGGACGTGCTGCGCGAGTCGCTGAACGGGCGGCTCACCGTGCTGCCGGCCGGGGAACACGTGCCGGACCCGGGCGGGCTGCTCGCCTCGCCCCGGCTGCCCGCGACCGTGCGGACCCTCACCGAGCGGTTCGACGTGGTGCTGGTGGACGCGCCGCCGCTGAACGGGCCGGCCGACGCCGCGGTGCTCGGCAAGGTCACCGACAGCGCGCTGCTGGTGGTGCGGGCGAACCGGACCCGGGCCGCGGACATCGAACGGTCCCTGGAACTGCTCGAGAAGATCGGCGCCAAGGTGGCCGGCGCGGTCCTCAACGCCCTGCCGCGCAAGCTGCCCACCGGCCAGGCCTGGGCGGCGGCCGCCCAGGTGTCCCCGGCCGAGCGGCTGATCCCGCTGGACGACGACCCGGACGCGCCGGCGCCCGGCGGCGGCGGGCCGGTCCCGGTGCCCCGGACGCCGAACGGGGTGGTCCGCGGCCGGGCCCGGGTCATGAAGGAGGCCCTGTCCGGCGCCACCGCGAAGATCGCCACCGCGACGGTCAGCGCCGCGAAGGTCAGGGCCGCGAAGGACGACGGGAAAGCGGCCGAGGACGACGAGGTCGCCCGGGGCAAGGCCAAGGTCATCGAGCCGACCAGCCCGCCGGCACCGGCCGGTGACGACGAGGTGGCCCGCGGCAAGGCCAAGGTCATCGAGCCGACGAGCCCGGCGGCACCGCCCGCGCGGGACGGCGGCGCGAAGCCAGAGGAGTTACCGCACAGTGAGTGAGTTGCGGGTGGACCAGACGGTCGCCGCGGGGCTCGCGCCACGCCGCACCGCACCGCTGGCGTGGGTCCGCGGGCAACTCAGCGAGCCGTACGTCCAGCTGCTCGCCTCGCAGGTGCTGACCGGCGCGGTGGCGCTGGCCGCGAACATCCTGATGGTCCGGTCGCTGAGCCCGGCCCACCGCGGTGAGGTCGCGCTGCTGCTCCAGGTGGTCTACCTGGCCACCCAGGTGCTGCTGCTGGGCACCGAGCGCAGCTTTGTGGCCGGCTATCACCAGGTGGCCCCGGGGCCGGCGGTCCGGGCGTACGCGAGATTGCTCCTCGTCCCGTCGGCGGTCGGCCTGACCGGCGCGGTGATCTTCGCGGTGGCCGTGCCGCACCGGCACAACCCCGGCCCGGTGATCATCGCGATGCTGGCCTGGTACACCGTGATCGAGGCGGCCGCGCTGGCCAGCCGGTCGGTCGCGATCGCGGTCGGCCGGGTCCGCGACTTCATGGTCTGCCGGGTGATCGAGTCGGTGCTGCTGCTGGTCATGCTGACCGGGCTGTACGTCGCGCACACCACCCACCCCGAGGTGTGGTTCCTGGCCTACCTGTTCGCCGGCGCCGTGCCGACCATCGCCTACCTGGTCATCTGGCTGCGGCTGCCACCGGACCCGCACGCGGTCCCGCTGCGCGCCGGGCAGAACCGGCTGGTCCGCCGGGAGGGCCTGGCGCTGTTCCCGGCCGCGATCTCCAACATGGCGATGCTGCGGGTGGACCGGCTGGTCATCCCGGCGCTCGCGTCCACCGCCGCGCTCGGCCTCTACACCTCGGTCGCCACCATGACCGAGCTGCTGGCCTGGCCGATCCGCGCCTACGCCGACTCCCGGCTGGGCCGCTGGCGGGCCTCGCACCACGCCGGCGGGCTGCAGGCCGGCCCGATCGTGCTGGCCGCCGCGGTCTACTGCCTGGTGGTGGTCCCGCTCGCGGCCGGCGGGCTGTACCTGCTGATCGTCCCGGTCTTCGGCCACCAGTACGCCCCGGCCCGGGTGGTGGTGCTGCCCCTGGTGGTGGCGGCCGGGCTCTACGCGGTCTCCCGGGTCAGCCTCGGCCTGCTGATCGCGAAGGGACACGGCGCACTGGTGTCGGCCGCCGAGATCACCGGGTTCGTCGTGAGTTTCGCGGTCTACCTGCTGCTCATCCCCCGGATCGGGATCCTCGGCGCGGCCTACGGCTCGCTCGCCGGCTACGGCGCCTGCCTGGTCTTCGCCCTGATCGGCAGCCGGATGGCGAAGGACCGGGGTCATGCCCAGGAAACCTGACCCGCGCGTCTTCCTCGCGCCCGGCCTGCTGCTCGTGCTGATCGCGATCGGTGGCCGGTTCACCCTGGACCGGGCCGGTTTCCCCGACCTGGCCTGGGTCGACCTGCGGGTGATCGGCCTGATCGTCGCGCTGATCGTGCTGGCCGTCGACATGGCCCGGCGCCGCCGGCCGCTTGCCGAACGCAACGAGGACTGGCTGGTCGTCACGCTGCTGTTCTTCCTGTTCCAGATCGCCTCGGCGCTGTGGGCCCCGCCGGCCTCCCGGATCGGCCCGCAGACTCTCGACCTGGTCCTGCTCGCCGCGCTGACGCTGGCCTTCTACTACTGGACGCTGGGCGACCCGGAGCGGGCCGTCCGGTACACGCTGCTGCTGTTCTTCCTGGCCGCGATCGTCTTCGCGCTGGCCGCGATCTTCATCAACGGCCCGGGCGAGCAGGGCCGCTACTCCGCGTTCGGCGGCGGCCCGAACGTCTTCGTCCGGATCGAGCTGCTCGGCGTGATCAGCGCGGTCGGGCTCTTCCTGCTCTCCCGCCGGGTGCTGCCGCTGCTCGTCACCCCGCTGTTCCTGCTGGCCGCGGTGCTCTCCGGGTCGCGGGCCGGCCTGATCGCCGGCGGGGTGGTCGGTCTGGCCGCGCTCTGGAAGATCCGCGGGCGGCTCAAGCCGGGGCCGGTGCTGGCGACCGGTGGCTTCCTGGTGGCCGCCGCCGTGGTGATCTGGTTCGCGGCGCCGCCCGCGTTCACCAGCCTGTTCCAGGAGCGGTTCGTCGAGCAGACCGTGCAGGAGCAGTACCTGTCCGACCGTACCGACATCTGGGCGGCGGCGATCCGGATGGCGGTCGAGCATCCGGTGGCCGGCGCCGGGCTGGACGGCTTCTACGGCCTGATCGGCGTGAACCAGATGGTCGAGTACCCGCACAACTACGTGCTCGCCGTCGCGGCCGAGGGCGGCCTGATCGGCCTCGGCCTGCTCACCGGCGCGGTCATACTGTGGACGAGGACCGTACGCGGTGGCGGCGCCCGCCCGCAGGTGACCGGGCTCGCCGTGGCGGCGGCCGTATTCGTGGCGCTGAGCAGCCTTTTCTCCGGGGATTACTACGACGCCCGGCTTGCCTGGACCTTCGCCGCGATGGCCGCCGCGGCCGCGGTGTCCCGGGCCCGGACGGCACCGGCCGCCGAGCCCGCCCGTGAGCGAGAGGCGGCTACACCATGAAGAAGTTCCCGAGGCGTTCGATCCTGCTGCTCGGCGCCGGCGCGATAGTGGCGGCGACGGTGGCGGAGAGCACGGCGCGGCCGTGCAACGCCATGCCACTGCCCGGCGACGAGCCGGCCGCGGTCCCGTCGGCGTCCGTCCGGTTGAAACCGGTCAGCCACTGGACCGGTGTGTTCGAGCAGAGCTGGGACTACCAGTCCCGGACCGCGCAGCCGATGAGCCGGTCCCGGGACAGCCAGGACCACTACGACCTGGCGTACACGCTGGACGCGAACGTGGCGATGTTCCGGGCCACCGGCACCCGGCGCTACCTGGACCGGGCGCTGGCCTACACGGAGAACGTGGTGGCCGCCGCGGCGCCGTCGAGCAGCCTGTCCGGCAGCACGTTCCACGACCGGTACCGCGGCTGGGCATCGAGCAAGTCCGGGCAGCGCGGCGACGAGGTGCCGCTCTACGAGAGCTACTTCTGGCGGTACGCCACCCAGCTGCTGGTCGCGATCCGGCAGAGCCCCCAGGTGTACGCGAACGCCGGCTACCGGGCCCGCTACGACCAGCTGCTCTCCTTCGCCGAGGTGGACGTCTTCGAGAAGTGGTATGCGCGGGGCGCCGACGAGTCCATCTACCGCGAGCGCACCCACATGGCCGCGCACTGGGCACTGATCGCGCTCAACCTGGGCCGGCTCACCGCCGACAGCGGGCGCCGCACCCGGTACAAGCAGGTGCTGACCACGATCGGCGCGCGGATCCACAACCAGATGACCCGCAACCCGGTGGAGCCGACCGCGTACTTCTGGAACGACGTCTGGGGTTCGACCCGGCGGCCCGGCCAGGACGTCGGGCACGGCAACGGGGTGATGGCGTACGTGGTGGAGGCCCGTGACCAGGGGACGACCTGGACCGCGAAGGACATCACCGCGTTCGGCGCGCTGCTCACCAAGGTGGTCTGGCCGGGCGGCACGACATACCGGGAGTTCGTCGACGGCACCGGCTCGGACAACGGCTGGATCGCCGACGGCTTCGTCAAGCTCGGCCGGTACGACCCGGCCGTCCAGCACCGCCTGGAGTCCTATCAGGTGGTCAACGACCAGTTCGCCGCGAACATGGCGCTCAACGCAAAGATCCTGCGCGCGTGAGGAGACACCGATGACGGCATCGCTGCTGGAGCCGGCGGCCCGGGAGTGGAAGGAGACGCTGCACCACGTCGTCCACGACATGTACCACGTGCCCGACTACGTCGTGCTGGACGCCCGGCTGTACGGCGGTGAACCGGCCGCGTTCCACTTCGAGCGGGGCGGCCGGCGGCTGCTGATCCCGCTGATCCTGCGGGAGATCCCCGGCTCGGCGCTGCGGGACGCGCTGTCGCCGTACGGATATCCCGGCCCGGTCAGCGATGCCGCGCCGGACGACGACGAGTTCTGGCGGGCGGCCTGCGCCGGCCTGGCGCGGACCCTGCGCGAGGCCGGCGTGATCTCGATGTTCGTCCGGATGCACCCGCTGCTGAGCCCGCCGTCGCCGGTGCTCGACGAGGCCGGCGCGCTGGTCCGGCACGGCGAGACGGTCTCGATGGACCTCACGATCAGCGTCGAGCAGATGTGGCAGCTGACCCGCAGCGACCACCGCAACCACATCAACCGGGCGAAACGCGCCGGCACCCAGGTCGTCTTCGACGACTGGGGCCGGTTGGCCGAGTGGGTCGAGGTCTATCACGACAACATGCGGCGGGTGGGCGCGGCCGATTACTACTTCTTCACGTACGACCATCTGGCCGCCCTGCACGACGCCGTGGGTGACCACATGCACCTGGCGGTCGCGTTGGAGGGTGACGAGGTGGTCGGCGGCAACACGTTCTTCGAGTACGACGGGATCGCCACCGGATACGTCTCGTCGACCCGCCGGGCGCGCGGCCGGTACGCCGACGAGCTGCTCTACGACTCGGTGCGGCGGTGGTGCAAACAGCGGGGTGCGCGGCTGTTCCACCTGGGCGGCGGCAAGGGCGGCAGCAACGACTCGCTCTTCTCGTACAAGGCCGGGTTCTCGCCGAGCCGGCACCCGTTCCACACCTGGCGCGTGGTCACCGACTCCCCGGCGTACGAGAAATTGGTCGTGGACAAGCGGCCCGGCGCCGATCCCACGGACCTGACCGGCACCTTCCCCTCATATCGTTGACCCCTCGTACCGATAAGGAATGCCTGCCATGCGGATCACCTGTGTCGGCGGCGGCCCCGCCGGTCTGTACTTCGCGGTGCTGGCGAAGCTGGCCGACCCGAGCCGGGAGATCACCGTGCTGGAGCGCGACCCGGCCGGCGTCACCTACGGCTGGGGCGTGGTCTTCTGGGACGACCTGCTCGACGACCTGTTCCGCTACGACCCGGTCAGCGCCGCCCGGATCTGGGACGCCGCCCACAAGTGGGACGAGTACGAGGTGCGCGCGGCCGGCAAACCGGTCACCCACCTCGGCGGGTACGGCTTCAGCCTGGGCCGGCACCGGCTGCTGGAGATCCTCGGCGAGCGCGCCCGGGAGCTGGGCGTGGAGATCCGCTACTCCGACGAGCTGACCGATCCGGCCCAGTTGCCGCCCGCCGACCTGACCGTGGCCTGCGACGGCGCCGGCAGCCGGCTGCGCGACCAGCACGCGGAGCACTTCGGGGCACAGGTGGAGACCGGCCGGAACAAGTACATCTGGCTCGGCACCCCGCACGTGTTCCGCACGTTCACGTTCGGCTTCGAGCGCACCGAGGCCGGCTGGATCTGGTTCCACGCCTACCCGTTCACCGACCGGGCCAGCACGTTCATCGTCGAGTGCACCCCGGAGACCTGGTCCGGGCTGGGCCTGGACCGGATGGACTCGGCGGCCGGCAACGCCCGGCTGCAGCAGATCTTCGCCCGGCACCTGGACGGGGCGCCGCTCGACGACGCCGGGCGCGGCTGGCTGAACTTCCGGCGGGTCACCGCGGAACGCTGGGACCACGGCACCGTGGTGCTGATGGGCGACGCCGCGCACACCACGCACTTCGCGATCGGCTCCGGCACCAAGCTGGCCATGCAGGACGCCATGGCGCTGGCCGACGCGATCGCGCTGTCCCCGCTGGCCCTGCCCGCGGCCCTGGAGCAGTACGAGCACCGCCGCAAGGTGGCCCTCGCCCCGTTGCAGCGCGCCGCGTACGCCAGCAGCGCCTGGTTCGAACGGATGCCGGAGTACGCCGAGCTGCCGGCCCGGCGGTTCTCGTACGCGCTGTCGAACCGGCGCGGCGAATACCCGGCGTGGCGGTACCTGCTGCACATGACGACGCAGAGCACCGTCCCGCGCACGATGCTGCGCTGGACCCTGAGCGCACGACGGTGGCACCGGGCCCGGAGGCGGCCGGCCCGGCATCTCACCGCAGCAGTCCCCTGATCCCCTCACGGAAGGAAGTCAGATGGCCGAAGGTGCTCTCCTGGAACCCGACGACACCGCGTGGGCCGAGGCACTGGACCGCACCCGGCACGACATCTACCACCTGCCCGGCTACGCACGGTTGGACGCCCCGCTCTCCGGCGGCACCCCGATGGCGTTCCGCTACGACGAGGCCGACCACGTCCTGATCATCCCGCTGATCCTGCGTCCGGTGCCGGAGACCGGGCTGCAGGACGCCGTCTCCCCGTACGGCTATCCCGGACCGGTCAGCGACGTCGCGCCGGTCAACACCGGTTTCTGGGCCCGCGCCGCCCGGGCCATGGTCGAGTTGCTGCGCGCACACGGGGTGGTCACCGCGTTCACCCGGCTGCATCCGCTGCTGCCCGCGCCCCGGCTGTCGCTGGAGACAGTGGGCACGCTGGTCAACCACGGCGAGACCGTCTCGCTCGACCTGACCCGGAGCACCGAGCAGCTCTGGCAGGAGACCCACCGCAGTCATCGCAACCAGATCGGCAAGGCGAAACGGGCGGGCGTCGCGGTCACCTTCGACGACTGGGCGCGGTTCGACGTGTGGATCGACACGTACCACGCGACGATGCGGCGGGTCGGCGCCCGTGCCTTCTACTTCTTCGACCGGGAGCACTTCCACCGGCTGCGCGACGCCCTGGGCGGGCATCTGCACCTGGCCACCGCGGTCCGGGACGGCGAGGTGCTCGGCGGCAACCTGTTCTTCGAGTACGCCGGGATGATGCACACCCACCTGCAGTCGACCCGGGACGGGCAGATCTTCCACGCCGACAAGCTGCTCTACCACGAGGTGCGGCTCTGGGGCCGGGAGCGCGGCAACCGGGTGTACCACCTGGGCGGCGGGCTGGGCGGGTCGGACGACTCGCTGTTCCGGTACAAGGCGGCGTTCGGGGCCGGGCGGCAGCCGTTCCACACCTGGCGGCTGATCACCGATCCGGCGGCGTACCAGCGGCTCGCCGGGGCGCCGACCGCGGCGGCACTGTCCGGGAGGTTCCCACCGTACCGATAAAGGTCTCAGGTCGGCTCCGGCCGACCCGATGGGTGCCGCATGGCGCAGAGGCGACGACAGGCAGGCACGGCCGTCGTCCTCGTCGCCCTGTACCTGCTGGTGGTGCGGGTCCTTCCGATCCCGGAGCTCGTCGCCGGGAGGATCAGTCAGCTCGCGCTGGTCACTGTCGGCCTGGTGGTGACGGTGGCCTGGTCACGCTCCGCGGTCCGGGCGACCGGCCGGATGCGGGTCGGACTGGCCGTGTGGGGTGTGGCCGGCGCGGGCTGGACCACCGGCCAGGTCCTCTGGCTGGCCGGCGGCTGGGAGATCGGTGGCGGGCCGATCAGCCCGGCCGGTCAGGCCGGCTTCGCGGTCACCATGGTCGGCGCGCCGCTGGCCGCCGTGCTGCTGGTCGGCCGGCCGTCGGCGAGCCTGCGCACGCTCTTCGACGCGCTGCTGATCGGGACGTCGCTGTTCTTCGTGATCTGGGCGCTGATCCTCGGTCCGCAGTACCGGGCCGGCGCGACCGAGATCGGCACTGTCGTCTACGCGGTCGCCGACGTGGTCATCCTGAGCCTGCTGCTCCTGCTGCTGGCGGATGCCGGTCCGGCGCTGCGCACCCCGTTGGAGATCACCGCGATCGGCATCGTGGTGCAGTTCGCGGCGGACACCGTCTTCGCCTACGAGGTGGTCAACGGCACCTACCGGTTCGGCGCGCTGCCCGACCTGCTGTGGCTGACCGCGTTCACGATCCTCGCGGTCGGCGCGCCGCACCACACCGAGCTGCGCGGCGTGACCCGGCTCAGCGACGGCGGGCGGCCGCGGGCGTACCTGCCGTACGTGCCGTTCCTGCTCGCGTTCCTCACCGGTTCCACGATGATCGTCACCGGTCAGGCGCTGGACCGGATGCTGGCCGGGCTGAGCATGACGCTCACCGGGCTGGTGGTGTTCCGCCAGATGCTGATCCTCGGCGACAACCGCTCGCTGACCCGGCAGCTCTCCACGCTCGTCGACGACCTGCGGTTCCGGGCCGACCACGACGCGCTCACCGGGCTGGCCAACCGCGCCCGGTTCGAGGAGATCACCGAACGGGCGCTGGAGCCGGGCGCCGACCGGGCGGTCGCGGTGCTGCTGCTGGACCTGGACGGGTTCAAGCCGGTCAACGACACGTACGGGCACGACGCCGGGGACCGGGTGCTGGTCGAGGTGGCCCGGCGGCTGCGCGGCGCGGCCGGGCCGGACGACATGGTGGCCCGGCTCGGCGGCGACGAGTTCGCGGTGCTGACCGGGGACGACCCCGGGCCGGTCGCCGAGCGGGTACTCGCCACGTTCCGGACACCGTTCGACGTGGGACCCGGGCAGGCACGGATCGGTGCCAGTGTCGGGGTGGCCGCCGGGCAGCCCGGCGGGCGCGGCGTCGGTCAGCTGGTGCGGGACGCCGACCTGGCCATGTACGAGGCAAAACGCAGCGGTCGCAATAAAGTGGTGTCGGCCGGCCGGGCGGCGTGACCACAATGATCACCATGCTCCCCGCGACCCGGACCCTGCTGGACTCGCTCGACCCGCTGCCGTACCGGGACCGGATGCGCCACCTCGCCGACTGGGCGCGGACCGCGCCGGACCGCGCCGAGGTCTGCGCCGAGCTGCGCGCCGGCGACGGATACGCCCGCCACCTCGCCCTGGTCGCGGCGCTCGTCGTCGACGACCGGGCGGCGATCGACGCGGCGACCCGGGACCCGCTGCCGGGGCTGCGGTCGGTCGCGCTCACCGCGGCACTGCGGGCCGGGCGGCTCACCGGGCGGGTCGCCGAACTGGCCGCGATGGACCGGCGGCGGATCTACCGGACGCTGCGGGTCAGCCCCGCTCCGGCGATCGCCGACGCCCTGATCGGCGAGATCCGCGCGGAGTACGGCGACGACGAGGCGGCCGCGCTGCTCCCGGCCTGCGGCGAGGCGACCGTACGTGACCTGCTGCCCGACCTCGCGCACACGGCCCGCCTGGACCGGCTGGCCCGCCGCCACCCCGAGCTGATGGCCGCGTACGCGGCGGACACCCTCGCCGCCGCTCACCCGGAGTCGCGGGCCCGGGAGTGGGAGCGGCTGGCCGCGGCGGTCCTGGCCCTGACACCGTCCCTCGCCCTCGACCTGCTGGAACGTTTCCCCCCGGAGGACCGTCTGCCGGGCGACCCGGCCGGGTACGGCGCGCTCGCCACGCACGCGCCCGCGCGGGTGGCCCGCCTGTTCGCGGCGCCCGCCCGGACCGGCTGGCTGCGGCGGATCACGCTGCCGCCGTCGCTGCTGCGCCGGCTCGTGGTGCTGCCCGACACGGACCTGGTTCCGCTGGCCCGGCGGCTCGCCTCGATCGCGCCGCTGCTGCGGGTGCTGGCACCGGCCCGCCGTCCGGCGCTCTACGACGCCGTGCTCGCCGAGCAGGATCCCGACCGGAGCCGTACCCGGCACGACCTGCTGGACCTGTTGCCGGCCAACACCCGGGTGCTGGAGGCCCGGCGGATGCTCACCGTGGACACGGTCCGCGCCGACGAGGACCTGACGCTGCAGGTGAGCGCGTACCTGGACTGGCCCTCGGCGTCCGCCGCGCTGGAGGTCGCGACTCGGGCCGGCGACCCCGGCGTGCGGGCGCGGGCGTACTTCCGGCTGGTCGAGGCCGCCGGGCGGTCCCGCGACCCGGACGTGGTGGCCGCCGTGGTCACCCGGCTCACCGGCCTGCGCAACGAGCAGGACCCGGTACGCGCCGCCGCGCTCATGGCGCTGGCCGAGGTGGCCCGCCTGCTCACCGCCGGTGTCGCGGCCGCGCTGACCCGGCTCACCGCCGACGCCGTCGACGCCCGGGACACGTCGGTGCAGAGCACCGCCGCGCTCAGCCGGCTGGCCGTGGAAACCCTGCGACACCACGTCGAGGTGCCCGAGCTGCGGGACTGGGCGCTGCTCACCATCGGCCGGATCGGCGGCGACAGCCGCATGCCGGTGCTGGCCCGCTTCGACCTGACGCTACGCCGCGGCCAGGAGACCCTGGTCTTCGCCGCGCTGCGCGACTGGGTGGCCTCCCACCTGGACCGCGGCTCCCATGCCCCGCTGTTCGTGCTGACCGCCGCGCTCGGGCGGCGCGCGTGGCAGCTGCCCGGCCTGCAGGAGCTGCTGCACCGGGCGACCGGGCCCCAGGTCGCGGACGCGGTGGCGAGACAGGCGATCGAGTTCTGGCTCGCCGATCCGCGGACCCGCCCGGCCCGGGTGGCCGAGGTGCTCGCGGCCGACCCGTCCGCGGCGACGATCCCGGTGGTCTGGCAGACGCTCTGCGCCCGGCGCACCGACCTGCTCGACCGGGTGCTGTCCGGCCGGGTGCGCGGGCGGTTCGGCCAGGCCGGGGTCCGCTGGGCACCGCCCTGGCCGACGCACGTCACCCGGTGGCTGCCACGGCAGCAGGCGAAGCTCGTCGAGGTGCTGGCGTTCGTGCTGGCCGACACCGGGGTGGACGTCTGGCATCGGGCGACCGCGGTCCGGGCCGCCGCCGCGGCCGGGGTGCCCGGACGCGAGCTGCTGCTCCGATACGCCGACGCGGACGAGGTGCCGATCGCCGAGGCGGCGCTGGGCGCGCTGGTCTGGACCGACCGGCCGGACCTGGCGCTGCCGGTGCTGCTCGCGCACGCCGGCGACGACCGGGCCCGGGTGGCGATGTACGCCGCGGCCCGAGCCGCCAAACACCTCCCACCGGCCGATCTGACCGAGCCGTTCGCCGCCCTGCTGAGCGGCCCCGCCAAGGTCACCAGCCGGAAGGAGGCGGTGCGGATCCTGGCCCGGTACGGCCCGCCCTCCTCGATCGACCGGCTGCTCGCCGTGTACACCGCGCCGGACCAGCACCGCGACGTGCGCGCCGCGATCGCCGGCGCGGCCCGGCAGCGCCTCGACCGGGAGGCGAGCTGGGCGATTCTGGACCGCGCCGTCGGCGGCAGCCGGGAGGAGCGCGCCGCGGTCCTGGCCGCCATGCCCTACGCGATCCCGGCCCGGCACCGCCCCCGCTACGCCGCGCTGGTCGTCGCCGCGTGCAGGGCCGACGACCGGGAGGTCCGGCGGGCCGCGTTCGGCGTGCTGCACCACTGGTCCCGCTGGGCCGGCGACACCACCGACCTGCTGGTGGACCGGCTCACCGACCTGGACGAGCCGCTGGCCCACGTCCAGGCCGCGATCCTGCTGTCCGGTACCGACTACACCGCGCTGGGCCGGGCGCTGGCCCGGGTGGCCGAGGTGACCGACGCCGACGCCCGCCCCGGCGCCGACCTGCCGGCCCGGCGGCGGATCGAGGTGCTGGCGAAGGGCGCGTCCGCGCTGGGTCACGCGCTCGGCTCGGACGCCGACCGGTCGGTGCCGCTCGCGGCGATCCGGGAACTGGCCGCCCGCCCCGGATACCGGCCCATCGCCCTGACCGCGATGCTCGACCTGGGCAGCCTGGAGATCCTGGTGGAGCTCGCCGACCGGTGCGCGGGGCGCCCGGTGATCGCGGCCCGGGTCGCCGAACGTATCGGCCGGCGCCTGCGGAACGAACGGGCGTTCCCCTCCCCGGCGGTCCTGCAGGAGCTGATCGAGCGGCTGATCTGGCGCGAGGACCTGGCCGGCGGGCTGTTCGCCGTGCAGCTGGTCGGGATCGGCGCCGCACACGGGTGGGCCGGGCGCTGGCGGGACCTGGTGCAGGCGCTGCGCTCGCACCCCAACCCGGACGTCCGCGACGACGCCCTCGCCATCACGATGTCCTGACGCCCGACCGCCGCCGGTCCGGGCCACGGCGCGGCTCGGAGGTTCTCGGCTGGTGCTGAGGGGTGCCTCAAGGCGGTCGAGACACCCCCGAGAACCAGCCACCACCGGGAGGCGCGTGGCGGCCCGGACCGGACGCGGCGTCGCGCTCGCCTCACGGGCGGGACTCGGCTCGTAGCCTACGGACGTGCGCGCGGTATTCGTACCACATGGGTTTGGTATGACCCAGTGGATATGGGCCGTGGGCGGACCGCGGAGATCAACCACAGGTCATTCATAGACTTCGATGTTTTGCTCTGCTCGTCATCCCCCATCCCCGAGGAGGAGAGCCATGCAAGACAACGACGCCTACGTGCGCGAGGTGCACGACAAGGGGTTGCAGTTCGACCTGCCGACGATGTCCCGGCGGAAGATGCTGACCGTCGCCGGTGGTGTCGGCGCCGCGGTGATCGGCGGCACCCTGGCGACCGCCAACGGCGCCGACGCCGCGACCGCCGCGGCCGCCTGCGTCGCCGAGGTCGAGTCGGAGACCGCGGGCCCCTACCCGGCCGACGGCTCGAACGGCCCCGACGTCCGGGTGCAGTCCGGCATCGTGCGCAGCGACATCCGCTCCAGCTTCGGCACCTCGACCACCACCGCGCCGGGTGTGCCGCTGCAGTTCTCGCTGACCGTGCAGAACCTGGCGTGCACCCTGGTGTCCGGCGCGGCGATCTACGCCTGGCACTGCGACCGGGCCGGGAGGTACTCGCTGTACTCGTCCGGGGTGACCAACCAGAACTACCTGCGCGGCATCCAGGTCACCAACTCGTCCGGGGTGGCGACGTTCACCAGCATCTTCCCGGGCTGCTACTCGGGCCGCTGGCCGCACATCCACTTCGAGGTCTACTCGTCGCTGGCCGCCGCCACCAGCGGTGCCGGGCCGATCCGGAAGACCTCGCAGATCGCCCTGCCCAAGGACGTGTCGTCGACGGTGTACTCCAGCGCCACCGGGTACTCCGCGAGCGTCACCAACCTGAGCCGGATCACCCTGGCCGGCGACATGGTCTTCGGTGACGACCTGGCGGCCCGGGAGATGGCGACGGTGACCGGCTCGGTCGCGGCCGGCTACGTCGCGAACCTCACCATCACCGTCAACCTGTGAGGAAGGGGGCCCCGCAACGGGCAGCAGCGGGGCCCCTCTTTCACTTCCGCACCATCCCGTGCGGGTCGAGGACGTACTTGCGGGCCGCACCCTGGTCGAACTCCGTGTAGCCGCGCGGGGCGTCGTCCAGCGGGATCGGCGTGGCGTTGACGTTCTTCGCGATCTGCACCCGGTCGTGCAGGATCGCCATCATCAGCCCGTGGTGGTATCTCATCACCGGGCACTGGCCGGTCACGAACGAGTGCGACTTCGCCCAGCCCAGCCCGAGCCGCAGGGAGAGCGAGCCGACCTTCGCGTCGTCGTCGACACCGCCCGGGTCACCGGTCACGTACAGGCCCGGGATGCCGATCCCGCCGCCGGCCCGGGTCAGGTCCATCAGCGAGTTGAGCACCGTGGCCGGCTTCTCGGTCTGCGAGTCCCGGCCGTGGCCGCGCGCCTCGAACCCGACCGCGTCGACCGCGCAGTCGACGAGCGGCTGCCCGATCGCCGGGGCGGACGGCCCGAGGATCTGCTGCACCTGGTCGGCCGGCTCGCCCTGCGCCACGTTCACCGTCTCGCAACCGAAACTGCGCGCCTGGGCCAGCCGTTCCTCGTTCAGGTCACCGACGATCACGACGGCCGCGCCGAGCAGGAACGCCGAGCTGGCCGCGGCCAGGCCGACCGGGCCGGCGCCGGCGATGTAGACGGTCGAGCCGGTGGTCACGCCCGCGCTCACACAGCCGTGATAGCCGGTCGGGAAGATGTCGGAGAGCATGGTCAGGTCGAGGATCTTCGCGAGCGCCTGGTCGCGGTCGGGGAAGCGGAGCAGGTTCCAGTCGGCGTACGGGACCATCACGTACTCGGCCTGGCCGCCGACCCAGCCACCCATGTCGACGTAGCCGTACGCCGAACCGGGGCGGTCCGGGTTGACGTTCAGGCAGACGCCGGTCTTGCGTTCCTTGCAGTTGCGGCACCGGCCGCAGGAGATGTTGAACGGCACCGAGACGATGTCACCGGTCTTGACGAACTCGACGTCCGGCCCGACGTCGATCACCTCGCCGGTGATCTCGTGCCCCAGGACCAGGCCCTCCGGCGCGGTCGTCCGGCCCCGCACCATGTGCTGGTCGCTGCCGCAGATGTTGCTCGTCACCGTCTTCAGGATCACGCCGTGCGGGGTGCGCCGGCCGACGTTCATCTTGTTCACGCCGGGACCGTCTTTGACCTCGTACGACGGGTACTCCACGTCGCGGATCTCCACACGTCCGGGGCCCTGATAGACAACGGCTCTGTTGCCCATGGTGATCTCCCATCCTGGTGAGCAGTCGATCCTGATGTTTCTCGCGTGGTAGCCGGAAATGAACCCTCGGTAGTGGCAACGCGCGTCGAAAATCGCATTGCACCCATCCAGTGGCATCATTCGCTCGTGATCGACTTTCTGCGGACGCTGCCGCTCGACGGAATCGACATGCTGGTCTCGTGGAACGGCTCACGGGTCCAGGTCCGGGACCCCCGGAACGACCGGCTGATCAGTGAGTCCGCCGTGCTCGGCGCGATCACCGGGCTGACCGTGTGCCCGGTCGGCTGGCGGGATCCGCTGATCGCGACCGGTACCCGCGACGGCGCCGGCTGGCTGGAGCCACGCAGCGGGGCGGCCGCGCACCCGGACTCCACCGCCGGCGCCCTCGGCGGGATGGCGGCGTGGGCCGGGACGCTGCTGGCCGGCACGTCCGCCGATCCGTTCATGCTGATCCGGTGGGACGCCGGGACCGGCGCCCGGCTGGAACCGCTCGGCCGGCACGAGGACCAGGTCACCGCACTCGCCGTGGTGGACCTGCCGGACGGGCCGATCGTCTGCGCCGGGGACCGGACCGGGGCGATCCGGCGCTGGGATCCGCGTACCGGGGCGCGGGCCGGCCTCCCGCTGGTGGTCGGCGACGACATCATCCGGGCGATCACCCCGGTCCTGCTGCCGGACGGCCGCCGGCTGATCGCCGCGGCGACCGCCGACCTGCACCGGTGGGACGCCACGACCGGCGAACCGATCGGGGTACCGGTCGTGGTGGACAGCGCCGCGGTGCACAGCCTGGACGCGGTGCTGGTGAACGGGCGGGTCGAGCTGATCACCGCGGGGTCCGACGAGGTGGTGCGCCGCTGGGACGCGGCGACCGGCGAACCGGTCGGCGACCCGATGCCGGGCCGCTCGGCGACCGTGCTGCACCGGTACGGCCAGCTCACCCTCGCGGTCGGCACCCTGACCGGCGCGGTCGACATGCGTCCGCTCGGCCAGCCGCACCCGGACCGCCGCACCTGATCCACCGTGCCGTGTCCGGGGATCATCCGTCCGGCCCGCCGCGAACCGAAAGCCGGATCGCCGCAAAACGAAAGATCAGGCGGCGTCGCGGCGGCGGGACGGGTCGATGATCTCGCGGTGCCGGGCCGGCCGGCGCGCCGCCGGCAACTGCGGCCCGACCCGCGCGGGCCAGATCCGCTGCGGGCGGTCGGCGAGTTTCGGCCGGTCGCGGGGCACCAGCGTGCGGTCCGGTGGCACCCAGATCGGCAGCGGCGCCCACGCCGGCCCCCACCAGACGATCACGCCGTAGCCCCGGACCAGCGGCGGCTGCAACGCCGGCCACCGCGCCTCGAGCGGGATGGCCAGCCGCCACGCCTCGATCGGGACGAGGCCGGCGACCGGGTGCCCGGCCGCGCCGAACAGCACCGGGAGCGGCGGGGCGGGCAGGGCATGCGGCTCGACGCCGGCCGGCAGCGCGCCGGGTTCGGCCTTCTCGGCGGCGGTCGCAACGGTCGCCGGGGCGCTGGCCAGCACGATCGCGCAGCAGACGGTGACCAGCGCGGCGCCCAAGGCGACCGGTTCCCAGCCGGGCCGGACGGTGTCGCCGAGGATGGTCAGCGCGATCACCGACGGCGCGATCACCTCGCCGGTCCAGTGCACCGCGGTGACCCGGCCGACGTCGCCGCGCTGCAGCGCGTTCGCATACATCACCATGCCGTTGGCCGCGAAGACCAGCAGCACCCAGGTGAGCGGCTCGGTGGCGATGGTCCAGGCGGCCGAGCCCATCGTGGTCATCTGGTCGTCGGGCAGGTGCAGGGCGCGGCCTCCGAGCGCGGCGGCGCCGACCGAGAGCCCGCCGACCGCGGCGATCAGGCCGGGCACGCCGGTCCTGGTGGCGGCCCAGCCGAGCACCAGCACCACGACCAGGGCGACGCAGAACCCGATCCGCAGCCCGAAGGAGGCGGCCACCATGGTCTGCTGGCCGGCCGAGAGGGCCAGCCCGGCCAGCGCGCACATGGTGATCGCAATGGCCGCCACGTCGCGGCGGCGCAGCTTGGAGCCGAGGAACAGCCAGGCGGCCAGCGCGGTGATCGCGAGCGAGCCGGCCAGCACCGACTCGACCAGGTAGACCGCCAGCTCGCGCAGCGCGATCATCGAGCCGAGCCAGGCGGCCATGTCGAGCGCGATGCCGATCAGGTAGAGCGGATGCCCCAGCGTGCTGACCGCGCTGGTGCTGCGCCGGGCGCCGATGGCCTGCAGGATCGAACCGACCGCGTAGCAGAGCGAGCCACCGATGGCGATGCTCAGCGCGACCCAGCCGGCGGTCGTCATCTCGATCGACCGCCGTCACCGAGGGTGTTGGCAGCTCTCACGCCCTGATGATATGGCCCGTCTTCGATTCGCGCGAGGCCTGCGCGGTGAACTCGGTGACCACGTCGACGATCCGGCACACATCTCCTGGGCTGCACCGATGATCCACTGGCAGGGTCAGCATCCGGTCCGCCCACGCGGCCGCCTCGTGATCGCCGCTCCACCAGCCGCGCCGATCCTGCCGCCAGTGCACCGGCGCGAAGATCGCATTCTCGGCGAGACGCACCAGCAGCGCGTCCCGGTCGCTTTCCGAGGGCAGGGCGAGCGGCAGGCGGAACGGCGCGGCGTCGCTGTCCCTTCCGGAAGATCCAGATTTGGTACGTCCATAGAGCCCATTCCGCACCGCTTCCACGTTCCGGCTGCCCGCCGCGCGGATCCCGGGCACGTCCAGCATCGGCAGCACCGCCGCGGTGACCGTGCTGGCCGGCCCGGCGCTGCCCAGCAACGTGCCCTCCCCGCGCCGCTGCAGCACCCGGAAGCTCTCCTTCGGCACCGGCTGCCCGGCCAGCCACCCGCCCTTGAGCAGCATCGCGGCGAGTTTCTCGGCCGCGCCCGGGCTCTCCGGCCCTTCCGTGCCGGGCAGCTCCCGTCCCACCGGCGACCACAGCAGCCCGCCGTCCGGCACCGGCAGTGTCTTGCGCAGCGACGCCACCGCGTACGCCGCAGTGCTCGTCCGCGCCCACCCGCTGAACGGGTCGTGCGAGTGGTCCTCGATCACCGGGATCGCCGGGTGCGCGCCGATCCACGCCGTCCAGCCCGCGCCGTCCTCGCGGCCGAAGAGGTTCTGCGCGAGCACCACGTCACCGGGCCGGGTCCGCAGCGTCTCCCAGCGCGGCCCCCGCCCGTCCGGCAGCTGCCGGTAGTACGTGACCGGCAGGCACTCGGCGAGCGCCTCGGCCACCCCCATGCAGAAGTACGACGGCACGTGCAGCCGCCCGCCCGGCGCGAGCAGCCGGAGCAGCGCGCGCAACGCCCCGCACCCGGTCGCGAACAGTTCCCGCCGTGACGGCAGCCAGCCGGGCAGCCCGCCACCGGTCAGCACCGCCGGGTCCCAGTGGAACTCCGAGCCGATCTCCCGGACCGCCGGTTCAGGTGGCACGGGACAGGTCCTCGGCCGGGGCCGGCTCCGCCACCCGTTGCTGCGGGATCTCCACGGCCCGCTCGATGTTGAGCGTGTCCACGTGCACCGGCGGCTCGCCGCGGCGCAGCCCGGTCACGGTCCGCCCGATGATCCGCAGGTCCAGCAGCGGCGACCAGTGGTCGATGTACCAGCGGTCCAGCACGAACCGGGCCGGCCAGTCGATGTCGTCGCGCCCGTTGACCTGCGCCCAGCCGGTGATCCCGGGCCGCACCTCGAGGCGCCGGGCGTCCAGCGGCGAGTAGTTCGCCACCTGCGGCAGCACGTCCGGGCGCGGCCCGACCAGGTTCATCCGGCCGGACACCACGTTGAGCAGCTGGGGCAGCTCGTCGAGGCTGGTGCGGCGCAGGAACCGGCCGCACCGGGTGATCCGCGGGTCGTCGTGCAGCAGGCCGAACGGGTCGGCCATGCCCAGTTGCGCGCTCATCGCCACGCTGTCGTGCACCATCGACCGGAACTTCAGCATCCGGAACGGCCGGCCACCACGGCCGGCCCGGTCCTGGACGAACAGCACACCCTTGCCGTCGGCGACCCGGATCCACAGGGCGACCCCCAGGATCAGCGGTGCCAGCAGGATCAGTGCGACGGCGGCGGCGAGTTGGTTGATCAGGTTCCAGATCGGGCGTACGAGGTCCACGATTCCCCCAGCTCAGATCGATTCCACATGGGTTCCAGAGAGACGGCGGCGGGTGTCCAGCACGTACGACGCGTGCTCGACCACCAGGTCCAGGTCGAACGCGTCGTGATCGGCGAGCACCACCACCGCGTCGGCGGCGGCCACCTGCTCGGCGGTCAGCGGCACCCGGGTCACCCGCTGGTCGACGCGCGCGTCCTCGACCACGTGCGGGTCGGCGGCCCGGACCTCGGCGCCCATCTCCAGCAGCAGCGTGGCGACGCGGCGGGCCGGCGACTCCCGCGCGTCGCCGCTGTTCTTCTTGTAGGCGAGACCGAGCAGCAGCACCGTCGATCCGTTCACCGCCTTGCGTTGCCGGTTCAGGGCGGCGACCAGCCGGCGTACCACGTAGTCCGGCATGTGGTTGTTGATGTCGTTGGCCAGCTCGACGAAGCGGAAGCTCTGCCCGAGGGTCCGCTGCACCCGCCAGGACAGGTAGGACGGGTCGATCGGCAGGCAGTGCCCGCCGACACCGGGCCCGGGCACGAACCGCATGAAGCCGAACGGTTTCGACGACGCGGCGTCGATCGCCTCCCAGACGTCGATGCCGAGGTCGTGCGCGTACACCGCGAGCTCGTTGACCAGCGCGATGTTGACGTGCCGGAACGTGTTCTCGAGCAGCTTGGCCAGCTCGGCGACCTTGGGGTCGGAGACCGGCACGGTCGTCTCCACCACCGACGCGTAGAACTCCTGGACCTTCGCCAGCGACGCCGGGTTGATCCCGGAGACCACCTTCGGCGTGGTGGCCAGGTTCCACTGCCGGTTGCCCGGGTCGATGCGCTCCGGGCTGTAGCCGAGGTGGAAGTCCACCCCGGCGATCAGGCCGGAACCCTCCTCGAGCAGCGGGCCGACCAGCTCGCCGGTGGTGCCCGGGTAGGTGGTCGACTCCAGCGCGACGGTCGCACCGGGCCGCAGGTAGCGGGCCAGGGTGCGGGCCGACTCCTCGATGTAGCGCAGGTCCGGGGTGCCCTCGCGCAGCGGCGTCGGCACCGCGATCACCGCGATGTCGAAGCCGGCGCAGGCCCGCGGGTCGGCCGACGGGAGCAGGTTCCCGCCGGCCAGCACCGCCTGCAGCTGGGCCGAGCTGATGTCGTCGACGTACGACTCGCCGGCCGCGAGCCGCTTGATCCGGTCCTCGTCGACGTCGAAGCCGACCACGGTGTGCCCGGCCTCGGCGGCGCGGACCGCGAGCGGCAGCCCCACGTACCCCTGGCCGGCGATGACTACCCGCATCTGCGTGCTCCCTACTCGTTCGGTGCTCACGGGTGCCGCCCGAGACGCATGGTGAATTCGGCCTGGCGCTTGCCGTTGCGGCCGCCGGAGCGCTGCGCCGGCGCCGGGGTCACGGCCGGCTCGGCCCGGCCGGGCAGCGCCGGGCTCTCGGAGAGCCAGCGCAGCACCGCGATCAGGTCGGCCCGCGGTGCGGACGCGTCCAGCAGCGAGAGCACCGCGCCGTCCAGCGGCGGCACCGGTGCCTGCGAGATCAGCGGGTGGTTCGGCCGGTGGTCCGGCTCGGACGGCCCGAGCAGCACCTCGGCCAGCTTCTCGCCGGGCCGCAGTCCGGTGTAGACGATCTGCACGTGCCCGCCGGCGCTCTCCGCGATCCGCCGGGCCACGTCGGCGATCCGCACCGGCTCGCCCATGTCGAGGATCAGCACCTCGCCGTGGCTGTCCACCGCGCCGGCCTGGATGACCAGCCGGCACGCCTCCTGCACGGTCATGAAGTACCGGGTCACGTCCGGGTCGGTGACCGTGATCGGCCCGCCCGCCTCGACCTGCGCGGCGAACGCGGTCAGCACCGACCCGCGGCTGCCCAGCACGTTGCCGAACCGCACGCTGGTGTACGTGCCGGGCGCGGCCGCGTCGGCGGCGGCGGTGAGCCGTTCGGTGATCCGCTTCGAGTAGCCGAGCACGCTGCACGGGTCGGCGGCCTTGTCGGTGGAGATGTTGACCAGCCGGTCCACGTGGTGCCGCATCGCGGTCTGCAGGATCTGGTAGGTGCCCAGGATGTTGGTCTTCAGCGCCTCGGACGGGTGCATCTCCAGCAGCGGCAGGTGCTTGAGCGCCGCGGCGTGGAACACCACCTGCGGGCGGTGCTCGGTGAACACCTCGTCGAGGCGCTGCTGGTCGCGGATGTCCGCGACGACCAGGTTGCGGTCGTCGAGCATGCCCCGGCCGTCCAGCGACAGCTGCACCGCGTGCAGGCCGGACTCGTCGCGGTCGAGCATCACCAGGGTGGCCGGGTCGAACCGGGCGACCTGCCGGCACAGCTCCGAGCCGATCGAGCCGCCCGCGCCGGTGACCAGCACCCGGCGGCCCTGCAGGTACCCGGCGATGGCGGCCAGGTCGATGGTGATCTCCCGGCGGCCGAGCAGGTCGGCGTGGCTGACCGGGCGGATGTCCTCGACCCGCACGGTCCGGCCGAACAGCTCGACCACCGGCGGGAGCACCTTGAGGTCCACGTTCAGCGGCTCGGCCAGCCCGGTGAGCTCGCGGACCAGGTCGGCCCCGGCGCTCGGGATGGCGATCACCACGGCGTCGGCACGGAACCGGCGGACCACCTCGGCCAGCGCCGTACGGTTGCCGGCCACCGGCACCCCCATGATCTGCAGGGCGCGCTTGGTCGGGTCGTCGTCGAGCAGCGCGACCGGCACGTACGGGCTGGACGGGCTGCGCAGCATCGCCCGGATCACCTGGGTCGCGCCCTCACCGGCGCCGACCACCACGACCCGGGTCCCGGACTCGGGGTGCGGGCGCAGCCGCTGGTCGTGCAGCAGCCGTACGGCGTACCGGATCCCGGCCGCCAGGACCAGCCCGATCAGCCCGGCCCCGATGATCGCCGAGCGCGGCACCAGCCGGCCCAGCAGGGTGTCCAGCACGAACACCAGCGGCGTGGTGACCGCGGCCGTCTTGGCCAGCGCCAGGATCTCCTCGAAGCAGCCGTATGACCAGCGTCCGGTGTAGAGGCCGAACTGGATGCCGGCCGCGGTGTGCACCACCGCGGCGACCAGCGACAGCGCCATCAGGCCGGCGCCGTCCAGGTATTCCAGGTGTCCGTCGTGACGCAGCAGGGTGGCGATCAGGAGTGCGGTCGCCAGGGCGAGCGCGTCGGCGGCGGCGCGGGCCGCCCGGCCGGGCAGTGCCGCGCGGAACCACGGCGCCGCCCGGCCGGGCCACTCACCAGGTATGAGGTCCGCCGCTGGGTCGCCAGCGGCGGCTCGCCGTGTCTGCATGAGATTCCCCCTCGTACGATGCCGGCGGGAACCGGCCGCGGAACCTTGCGTGCGCAAAAAGAACCGGCAATTTCGCAGAGTTGATAATTGCGCCCCAGGCGCACCGGGTCGCATCGATCCGGCTATTCGCGACTTTCAGGGTTCCAGTCGCCGGGGAGTCGATTACAGTAGCAATTGTCACGGCCTACGCGAAAAATTCTCACGTACCGCTATTCATCCAGCACAGGACCTCGATCGCGCATTTCCGCGACCCCATTCGGCTGCGTGATACAGGCCAATCGGTGGATGATGTCATATCGACGGTGAATGATCCTCACTTTAGACGTGACATCTGCGACTAACACTTCCCCGGCTATTCCGGGACCGTTCTCGCAGGAGCCGTCGCAAGCGTTCTGTCGACTATGCGACTGGGGGACGAGGATGAGGGTGCTGCACGTGATCAGCACTGCCGCGGAGGGCGGCGCCGAGCATCAACTCCGGCTGCTGCTGGGTCGCCTGCCGCACGACAGCGAGGTGGTGACGCTCTCCCCGCCCGGCGCCGAGGCGCAGGCCATCCGGGCCGCCGGGATACCGGTGCACGAGCTGCCCACGGCCGGCGACCGGGACCTGACCGCGATCGTACGATTGCGCCGCCTGATCCGGCGCGGCCGGTTCGACCTGGTGCACACGCACCTGTACCGGGCCTGCGTGCAGGGCCGGATCGCGGCCCGGCTGGCCGGCGTCCCGCACGTGGTCGCCACCGAGCACCACCTGGGCCGCCCCGGCGCCGCCCGGCTCGGCCCGCTCTACCTGTTCAGCGAACGGCTCGGCGAGATGACCATCGCGGCCACCGCGGCGATCGCCGAACGGCTGCGCGGCTGGGGCGTCCCGGACGAGCGGATCGCCACCGTCCCCCGGGCCATCGACCCGGCCGAGTACCGCTTCGACCCGGCGCTGCGGGCCGCCGCCCGGGCCCGGCTCGGCGTGGCCCCCGGCGTACCCCTGATCGGCGTGACCGGACGGCTCACCCCGGCCAGACGCTTCGACCTGCTGATCCGGGCGGTGGCCGAGGTGCCCGGTGCGGCCCTGCTGCTGGTCGGCGACGGCCCGGCCCGGCCGGCCCTGGCCCAGCTCGCGATCATCGAGGGCGTCGCCGACCGGGTGCTGTTCGCCGGCACCGTCCGGCACCCGCGCGAGATGCTCTGCGCGATGGACGTCTTCGCCTCACCGGACCAGCACACCTGCGGCCTCGCCGCGCTCGAGGCGCTCGCCGCCGGGCTGCCGGTCGTCTACGCCGCGTGCGCGCCGCTGGAGGAGCGGGCCGCGGCCCGGTCACCGGTCCGCGGCACCCACCGGCTCACCCCGCACGACCGGGAATCCCTTCCTCGTACGCTGCGCGCCGAAGTCCTCTGCCACGCCGAACGCGGCGGCGCGCGGTTGCCGCCCCGCACGGCCGGATCACGGTACGACGCGGACCACCTGGCCAGCGCGGTCGGACAGATCTACGACCGGCTCACCGCACCTCTGCCGGAACTCCCGTCACCGCGTCCCGGAACCGCCCGGAACGCATGAGGCGCCGCCACAGCACCCAGCCGAGGAACGTGCCGAGGGTGTTGGAGAGCAGGTCGTTGACGTCCGCCCAGCGGTTGCCGTGCACCGTGAGGATCAGCACCAGCTGGGTGATCTCGATGCTCAGGCTCAGCAGGAACCCGATCCGGACCACCCGGTTGCGCTCGGTGACACCGAAGTTCAGGTGCAGCAGCCCGGCCAGCGGCAGGAGCATCAGCGCGTTCAGCACGAAGTCACGGCGGCGCGTGCTGAACGACGGGACCAGCAGGATCCGGTAGGTCTCCGCCGGGCCCGAGTCGGGGCCCCAGGAGAGCGGCAGCGGCAGCATGGTGGCACCGAGGACGGCGACCACGTACCAGGACAGCGCCCACGCCACGATCAGGCGACGAGTGGTGAGCAGGCCCTGGCGGCGCAGCCAGAGCCAGGACAAAATCATGAGTACGCCACCCAGGGGCAGCAGCACCGGCAGAGCGGGAACCTGGAAATATTGAGCGTGCATCGAATCCAACGCTACGCGACCCGGCCGGGCCGGCCTCCCCTTCGAGTGATCGGGTGAGCCTCGGCACCACCCCTACGAGTACATTTCGCCGGCGCGTCCTTTACCTTCACTTTTCGGGGGGCAGCCCGCGCTTATCGGAGCCATCCCTCTTTCCGGGCGATCCGAATGGCGTCCAGCCGATTGCGCGCGCCGGTCTTGGTGATCACCGCGGAAAGGTAATTCCGGACCGTCCCGCCGGAGAGGTAGAGCCGCCCGGCGATCTCCTTCACCGACTCGCCCTCGGCGGCCAGGCCGAGCACTTCCAGCTCCCGGGTGCTCAATCCCCGGTCGGTGTTCAGCGAGGCGGCCTGCAGCATCGGCGAGACCACCCGCTCGCCCGCGGCCAGCCGCCGCACCGAGTCGGCCAGCGCGGTGCCGGCCGCGCTCTTGAGCAGGAAGTTCAGTCCGCCGTTCCACCGGCGGGGCGGCAGCATGCCGCGCTTGGACGGATCACAGAGCAGCAGCATCGCGCAGGACGGGATGGCGGTGTGCAACTCGTCGGCGAGCGGCAGGACCTGACTCACCATGTACTCGGTATCGATCACGATCACCGCGGGCCACAACTGCGCGGCACGCGGGGCCAGCTCGCTGTTGATCGGCAGCGTGGTGACGTAGTGCATGTCCGGTTCGGTCTCCAGGAACGTACGCACCGGGACGCCGAAGTATCCCTCGTCTCTCACCACCACGACCCGGATCATCACACCACCCTCGTCGATGGGCACCGGGCGGAGACCCGGCGCCGACCCCGTCTGGAACGCTCGACGCAATAATTCTCAGATGACTCGAGGACCATTCTGCGGGTGCGGCACAAGTCGATCCGATAAAGATCTTTAACAGTACGACACGGCGCAGGTCATAACGGATCTGTGCCACCGCGAGCAGGCACGGGGCACCCACATAAACTAACTGAGTGAAACGTTCCGCGCACGCTCTGTCGGCCGTTAGACGGAGTGAGGTCCACCAGATCAACGACTCCCCCTGCCGAAACGACGGGTTCATCCCGCTGATACGCCAGTGAAATTAGCCAGCTTTCCCCACAAATCGCCTTTTTCCGGACATCATCCTTCCATTTCCCCACGCCAAAAACAATGATCCTTCACGTTCCCTTTCCCGCTCACCCCAAAGCCCCCCACCCCCCAAGTCCGTTTTTGATTACCGAATTGATCACCCCTCCCCCCAATCCCACATTCCCCCACCCCCTTCCCTC
>NZ_LLZH01000110.1:0-1205 GCF_001509495.1 Actinoplanes awajinensis subsp. mycoplanecinus
CCCTGCCGGGGCGGCGACCCGGCCGGCTCTCAGCACCGCAAAGAGCCCCTTGAAACCGCGCCCCGGCCTAACGGCCACCAGCCCCAGCTCGCCGAACCCGGCCGGCGACGGTGGCCGCATCAGCCGCCTCGACACCACCACGAGCACCGGCAGGTCCCGCACTCGGCACCCGCCGGGCGGCAGGAGTCCGCACTCGGCACCCGCCAGGCGGCAGGAGCCCGCACTCGGCACCCGCCAGGCGGCAAGAGCCCGCACTCCGCACCCGCCGGGCGGCAAGAGCCCGCGGTGGGGCGGGGTGGGGGCGGTGGCGGTCCGCGGTCGGGTTGTGAGTGCGTCTACCGCCCCCGGGTGGGCGGTAGACGCACGCTGTCGAGCAGTGCGGACTCTCACCGCCCTTCCCGGGTGTGGCATACACCACGCCCGTGGACGCAACCCCGCCCACGGGGTGATCGGGGACGGGTAGCCGGCGGTCATCGCGCCCGGCACTCCCTCAGGCAGGCACCGGGCTCACCCTCGCCGGGTCGGTCACACCCCGGCCCGGAGCGCACGCCCATGCACTCGCCGGCGTCGGGTAACCCGAACCACCGCCCGAACCGCCCGCACGCTCGGTGTTCCCGGCTGGTGCTCAGGGGTGCCTCAAGGGCGGGGAGGCACCCCTGAGCACCAGCCGAGCGCGCGCACCGGGCTCGTGAGCACGCTGCAACCGCCGTCGGTCCACGTCTGCGGCGGTGTGGCGACGGCCGCGCCCGGCACCGGCGGGGAAATGCGAGCCGACACGTCGGCGCCAGGGTTGACCATGGAGGTGACCTGCCGCCCTGCCGCGGCGTCCGCTGACTTCCGCAGGGGTGGACCGGGATGTCCTCGCCGGCCAGGCGGTTCCGGCCACCAGCACCCCACCAAGATCAACTTAGGCTGAGCGGCATGGGGACGCCCTCGGCTGGTGCTGGTGGTCGTATCAGCGGCCGGGATACCACCATGAGCACCAGCCGGGCAGCATCGTGTGCCGCCACCGCCCGCGAAAGCCCGACAAGCGACCAGCGAACGGCTCTTCAAGGTCAACCAGCTGAGCGATCATCGGGGCAGAACCAGCTGGCCCTGAGGGCCGTTAAGGGCTCGTAAGAGAACAAGCCGTTGCTTGACTGATTTCGATTCGTTGATCTGTTATGGCGGTCACGGATGAGGTGCGGTCGATGTTGGCGGCGAAG
>NZ_LLZH01000111.1:0-1165 GCF_001509495.1 Actinoplanes awajinensis subsp. mycoplanecinus
ACTCGACACCGGCCTGGCCTGGATCGACGTGGCCGGGCTGGCGCTGTTGTCCGGGGTCGGGTTCACCGTGTCGCTGCTCATCGGGGAACTCGCCTTCGGTATCGGCAGCGGCGCCGACGACCGGGTGAAAGTCGCCGTCCTGCTCGGCTCGCTGATCGCGGCAGGGCTGGCGGCCGTCGTGCTGCGGGCCCGTAATCGCACGTACCGGCGCCTGCACGACGCCGAGCAGGTCGACCACGACCACGACGACATCCCCGACGTCTACCAGAGCTGACCGGGCGTATCGTCAGGCCATGCGCGCAGCCGATGTAGCAGTGTCGATGAGCACCGTGGTCGAGGCCATGCCGGCCCGGGAGGCCGCCCGGGTGCTGGCCGCGCAGGACCTGCCCGGGCTGATCGTGGTCGACGGCAAAGGCCGCCCGTTGACCGTGCTGGCCGGCACCCAGGTGCTGCGGATGGCGCTGCCGTCATATTGTCAGGACGATCCGGCCCTGGCCCGGGTGATCGACGAGGCCGCCGCCGACGTCATCCTGGCCGGTATCGGCGAACGCACCGTCGCCGACCTGCTGCCGAAGAACCGGCCCGAGCTGCCCGCGGTACACGCCGACGCGACGCTGCTGGAAGTCGCCTCGGTGATGGCCCGCTCGAACATGCCACTGGTCGCCGTCGTCGACAAAGACCGGGTGATGACCGGCGCGATCACCCTGGACGCGCTCCTCGACCGGCTCCTGCTCTAGAACGCGAAGAACCTCAACCAGAGGTACGGCACGGCCATCGCCACCGAGATCACGGTGACGATCAGACCGTACTTCGTGAAACCCCAGAAGCTGATCCGGTGCCCGGCGCGTTCGGCGATCCCGAGCACCACCACGTTCGCCGAGGCACCGACCGCAGTGGCGTTGCCGCCCAGATCAGCGCCGATCGCCAGCGCCCACCACAGCACCTGAGCCTTGCCCATACCGCCCTCGGCGTTGACCAGTTCGCTGACGATCGGGCTCATCGTCGCCACGTACGGAATGTTGTCGACGATCGCCGACAGACCCGCCGACGCCCACAGCATCAGCAGGGTGGCCGGCCACAGCTTGCCCGCGACCGCGTCGGTCGCCGACCGGGCCAGGGTGTCGATCACCCCGGTCTCGACCAGGCCACCGACCATGACGAACAG
>NZ_LLZH01000112.1:0-1165 GCF_001509495.1 Actinoplanes awajinensis subsp. mycoplanecinus
ACTCGACACCGGCCTGGCCTGGATCGACGTGGCCGGGCTGGCGCTGTTGTCCGGGGTCGGGTTCACCGTGTCGCTGCTCATCGGGGAACTCGCCTTCGGCACCGGTAGCGGCGCCGACGACCGGGTGAAAGTCGCCGTCCTGCTCGGCTCGCTGATCGCGGCAGGGCTGGCAGCGGTGGTGCTGCGGGCCCGTAATCGGACGTACCGGCGCCTGCACGACGCCGAGCAGGTAGACCGCGACCACGACGACATCCCCGACGTCTACCAGAGCTGACCGGGCGTATCGTCGGGCCATGCGCGCAGCGGACATAGCGACAGCGATGAGCACCGTGGTCGAGAGCATGCCCGCGCGCGAGGCGGCCCGTGTTCTGGCCGCGCAGGACCTGCCCGGGCTGATCGTGGTGGACGGCAAGGGCCGTCCACTGACCGTGCTGGCCGGCACCCAGGTGCTGCGGATGGCGCTGCCGTCGTACTGCCAGGACGATCCGGCCCTGGCCCGGGTGATCGACGAGGCCGCCGCCGACGTCATCCTGGCCGGCATCGGTGAGCGCACCGTCGCCGACCTGCTGCCGAAGAACCGGCCCGAGCTGCCCGCGGTGCACGCCGACGCGACGTTGCTGGAGGTCGCCTCGGTGATGGCCCGCTCGAACATTCCGCTGGTCGCCGTCGTCGACTCCAACAGGGTGATGACCGGCGCGATCACCCTGGACGGGCTGCTCGACCGGCTGCTCCTCTAGAAAACAAAGAACCGCAACCAGAGGTACGGCACGGCCATCGCCACCGAGATCACGGTGACGATCAGGCCGTACTTCGTGAAGCCCCAGAAGCTGATCCGGTGCCCGGCGCGTTCGGCGATGCCGAGCACCACCACGTTCGCCGAGGCACCGACCGCGGTGGCGTTGCCGCCCAGATCGGCGCCGATCGCGAGCGCCCACCACAAGACCTGAGCCTTGCCGATGCCGCCCTCGGCGTTGACCAGCTCGCTGACGATCGGGCTCATCGTCGCTACGTACGGAATGTTGTCGACGATCGCGGACAGGCCCGCCGAGGCCCACAGCATCAGCATGGTGGCCGGCCACAGCTTGCCCGCGACCGCGTCGGTCGCCGACCGGGCCAGGGTGTCGATCACCCCGGTCTCGACCAGGCCACCGACCATGACGAACAG
>NZ_LLZH01000113.1:0-1147 GCF_001509495.1 Actinoplanes awajinensis subsp. mycoplanecinus
AATAGTTCTGGTGCTGGGCGGTTCTGGTGCAGGCCGGAATCGCCGATTGATGATCGGCTTTGCTCCGGATGTGGGCTGGTCGGGGTGAGCGCGGAGTTCGTGGCCTGTGATTGGGCCGCCTGTTTTCTGCTGGTATGCGGTGGTCAGCCGGGTGCGGGATGGACCGCGGTGTGAAGGTTCTCGAACGCCGCCTGCCAGGGCCAGTGTGCGGGTAGGTGCAGGTGGATGGTTCGGGCCCGGTGCGCGAGGCGGGCCGCGACGTTGATGATCCTGGCCCGGATGGTGGCGGTCCGGGCGGTCTTCCAGGTGTCGGCGGCGAGGTGACCGGCGGCGCGGGTGAGGTTGTGGGCGAGTCCGGCGCAGGCCAGCCAGGCGTCGTTGGCGGAGAATCGCCCGGACGGCAGGTGCGCGAGTGGGCCGGCGATCAGATCCGCGTTGATCTGCTCGATGACAGCATGTTGGCGGTGCTGGGCTTCGGTCTGGATCAGGGTGAACGGGCTGTCGGTGAACACCGTGTGATACCGGTATGCGGGCAGGAGTTCTTGCTGGCCGGGGGCCTGTCGCGGGTCGTCGCGGCGGATCCGGCGCACGATCAGCCGGGCGGTGACGGCGTGCCGGGTGCCGGCGAATGCGGTGTACTCGGTCTCGGCGATCTGTGCGTCGGAGATCCAGCGTTGGGCGTCTTCGTCCCAGACGGCCTGCGGATATTTGATGTCGATCCATTGGTCTTCGCTGATGCTGTCGCAGGCGGTGCGGATTTTGGTGTCGACACGGGCGGTGACCGAGAACCGCACCCCGCGGCGTCGGCAGGTGGCGATGACTGTCTTGGCGTAGAACGCGGAGTCGGCCCGGACGACGATCTCGCCGGTCGCGCCGCAGGATCGGGCGGTGGTGACCGTTTCGGCGATCATGTTGGCGGCGCCGCGGGCGGAACCGGCGTTTCCGCTGCGTAGCCGGGTCGCCGCGACGACTGGTGCGGACAGCGGCGTCGACAATGTCGTGATCAGCGGGTGGTAGCCACGCAGCCAGACGTTGTAGCCGCCGATTTTGGCGTGGCCGAACCCGGTGCCCTGCTTCTGCTTGCCGTAGACCCGGCGCAGCATCGAGTCGATGTCCACGAAGGTCAGCACGTCGGCACCGGCCAGGA
>NZ_LLZH01000114.1:0-1112 GCF_001509495.1 Actinoplanes awajinensis subsp. mycoplanecinus
ACGTCGACGCCGATCGGGTAGCTGTTGGCGTCCATCTCAGAACCCCGCCGAGGCCGTGGCCGCGTCCGCCGGGACCGCGGTGTTCCACACGTCGTCCGGTGCGTCGTTCGGGGTGAACCCGTCGCCGCCCTTGGCACGCGTCGTGCGGGTCACCTTCGCCTGGGCGAACCGCAGCGACGGGCCGATCTCGTCGACGTCCAGGGCGTGCTGCTGACGCTTCTCACCCTCCGGCGTCTCCCACCGCGACAGCCGCAGCCGACCGTGGACCACCACGCGGGTGCCCCGGGTCAGCGAGCCGGCCACGTTCTCGGCCAGGTCCCGCCACGCCGTGCAGTTCAAGAACAGCGGCTCGCCGTCCTTCCACTGCCCGGACTCGCGGTCCAGCGTGCGCGGAGTCGACGCGACGGTGAACTTCGCCATCGCTGTGCCGTTGGTCAGAAACCGCAGCTCCGGGTCACCGGTCAGGTTCCCGACCACCGTGATCGAGGTTTCTCCTGCCATCACTTCACTCCTTGATCAATCTGATTCGAGGCATTGCGCCTCAACACCTCACGGGCTTGCTCCAACGCGGCCGACAGCCGGTCGATGTCCGCCTCGCGGACGTAGAAGCACAAGCCACCGGCGAAGCCGAGGTAGACCTCATCGGGGTCGAACTCCAAAGACTTGACAGTCACCGGGCCGTCGTTGATGCCGATCACCACAGCGCTGACCGTCATCGCCGACCACCCGTCCGCTGCTCCGCAACCACAGGCTCAGGAACATCGGCCAGGTCCAGGCCGACCAGCGGCACTGCCGGGGAGACAGGCGCGACCTCGTCCACGTCCGGCGACTTCGACAGCAGGAATGCCAGCGGCGACGGCACCAGACCGGTGAACGGGTCACGACGGGTCACATCCACCCGGATCAGCGTCGACAGGTTCTGCCGGGCACGAGCCACCCGAACCTCGGAGGCCCCGCACGTCACCGCGATCACACCGGTCTTGCCGTCGAGCTGCTCCAGCGACAGACCCGGCCGCAGCCACATCCACACCCGCTCACCAGCAGGAGTCGGACGCGCCCACAACATCAGCGGAAGCTGCAACGGCCGCGACGAAGAACCGCCGGCCGAAGCC
>NZ_LLZH01000115.1:0-505 GCF_001509495.1 Actinoplanes awajinensis subsp. mycoplanecinus
GGTGGGGTTATGCGGCGAGGGTGAAGTTGAGGCGTTGGAGGTGGGTGGTTCGGGTGCGGTCGAGGGGGTGGCCGGTCCAGTGGTTGTCGAGGCGGTGGATGTTGATCGCGGTTGCGGCGATGGTGTGTTCGAGGGTGGTTTTGGGCAGGCCGCGGTAGCGGGCGGTGCGGATTCCGGTGACGTGGGTGGCTTGGCGGATGGTGCCTTCGACGCCGGCGCGGGTGGCGTAGAGGGTTTTCCATTCCGGGGTGGTTTGTGTGGTGCGGGCGGTGGTGAGGGTTTCGTGGATGTCGCGGGGTTGGATGCTGACTTTGCGGCGGTCGGCGCGGGTGCAGGGTTCGCGGGTGGGGCAGGGGCGGCAGGTTTTCATCGGCCAGGCGACCACGATGGTGTCGGTGTTGTGGGAGCGGGTGGGGGTCCAGCTGCTGCTGGTGTTGCCTTGTGGGCAGGTGCCCTGGCGGGTGTCGTAGTCGAACGTGAACGCGGTTCTGTCGTAGCCGTTTGC
>NZ_LLZH01000116.1:0-1112 GCF_001509495.1 Actinoplanes awajinensis subsp. mycoplanecinus
AGCGGGGAGATCAGGGTGATGCCGTGCTGGTGGGCGGCGGTCACGATGATGTGCGCGGACGAATATCCGGCGTCGGTGAGGTGCTCGGCGGGAGCCAGGTTTTTGTTGTCGAGTTGCTGGTGGATGGTGGTGGTCATCGCGGTGTCGGGGACGGTCGCGGTGGTGGTGGCGACGTTCGTGATCAGGTTCGGGAGTTCACCGGGCCCGGTATCCGCGCCGGCCGGGGTGGGTGGGTCGCAGGTTTCGGTGATGTGGACTTTGTAGCCGGTCCAGGTGGTGTCGCGTTTGATGCTGTATCGGGCGTCGAGGTCGTACGGGGAGATGATTTTGTTTCTGGCGGGCGGGATGCCGTCCCCGTCAGGGGCGGGGTCCCGCCGTCGCACCTCCTGCCGGCCGGTGCCGGTGGTGCGGTAGTACTGCTGGATCCAGATCTGGCGTAATGCCTGCACGGCGGGCAGGTTGACCAGCCAGCCCGGTGCGTCGCGGTGGTGGATCGCGTCGAGCAGGTGGTAGCCGTCGACGCCGTACTGGGTCATCAGGGCGTCGCGGCGGGTTTGGCTTTCCGGTAGGCGCAGGTTGTCGATCCGGGCGCCGTAAACGCTGGTCCAGGACGCGTCGATGGTGGCGGTCAGCCATTGCGGGGCTGCTGCGGCCAGGGCTTCCAGAGCGGCGCGCAGGGTTTCCCCGGCCAGTTCGAGGCGGTTCAGGTTCCGGATCGCGGCCAGGACATGGGTGGAATCGGTGCGTTGCCGGCCGCGGGCTTTGACCAGCCCGAGCCCGCCCAGCCGGACCAGCAGGGCGTCCAGGGCCAGGGCGGTCAGGTCACCGTCGACCAGGCGATCCCGGAACTCGCTCAGGACGGTGAAGTCGAAACCCGGGTCTTCCAACGCGAGACCGAGTGCGTATTTCCAGGTGATCCGGTCCCGGACCGCGTCCGCGGCCTGCCGGTCGGTCAGGTTCTCCGAGAACTGCAACACCGTGACGATCATCAACTGCGCCGGGGAGATCCCGGGCCGTCCCCGCACCCCGAACGCCGCCGTGAACTGGGAATCCTCATACACCTGACCCAACTCGTCACGGATCCGCGTCGCGAGATTCCCCTTACGAAACGA
>NZ_LLZH01000117.1:0-1082 GCF_001509495.1 Actinoplanes awajinensis subsp. mycoplanecinus
GTTGCAGCTTCCGCTGATGTTGTGGGCGCGTCCGACTCCTGCTGGTGAGCGGGTGTGGATGTGGCTGCGTCCGGGTCTGTCGTTGGAGCAGCTTGACGGTAAGACCGGTGTGATCGCGGTGACCTGTGGAGCCTCGGAGGTTCGGGTGGCTCGTGCCCGGCAGAACCTGTCGACGCTGGTCCGGGTGGATGTGACCCGTCGTGACCCGTTCACCGGCCTGGTGCCGTCGCCGCTGGCGTTCCTGCTGTCGAAGTCGCCGGACGTGGACGAGGTCGTACCGGTCTCCCCGGCAGTGCCACTGATCGGTCTGGACCTGGCCGACGTTCCCGAGCCTGCGGTTCCGGAGCAGCGGACGGGTGGTCGGCGATGACGGTCAGGGCTGTGGTGACCGGCATCGACAGGGGTCCCGTGACCGTCAAGCCGATGGAGTTCGACCCCGATGAGGTCTACCTCGGCTTCGCCGGTGGCTTGTGCTTCTACGTCCGCGAGGCGGACATCGACCGGCTGTTGGCCGCACTGGAGCAAGCCCGTGAGGTGTTGAAACGCAACGTCTCACATCAGATTGATCAAGGAGTGAAGTGATGGCAGGAGAAACCTCGATCACGGTGGTCGGGAACCTGGTTAACGACCCGGAGTTGCGGTTTTTGACCAACGGGACGGCGATGGCGAAGTTCACCGTCGCGTCGACTCCGCGCACGCTGGACCGCGATTCCGGGCAGTGGAAGGACGGCGAGCCGCTGTTCTTGAACTGCACGGCGTGGCGGGACCTGGCCGAGAACGTGGCCGGTTCGCTGACCCGGGGCACCCGCGTGGTGGTCCATGGTCGGCTGCGGCTGTCGCGGTGGGAGACGCCGGAGGGTGAGAAGCGTCAGCAGCACGCCCTGGACGTCGACGAGATCGGCCCGTCACTGCGGTTCGCGCAGGCGAAGGTGACCCGCACGACGCGTGCCAAGGGCGGCGACGGGTTCACCCCGAACGACGCGCCGGACGACGTGTGGAACACCGCGGTCCCGGCGGACGCGGCCACGGCCTCGGCGGGGTTCTGAGATGGACGCCAACAGCTACCCGATCGGCGTCGACGT
>NZ_LLZH01000118.1:0-1077 GCF_001509495.1 Actinoplanes awajinensis subsp. mycoplanecinus
GGCATGAGATACGGGGACGGCGGCGGGGTCGGTCCGCAAGGACGAGCCCGTCGCGAGCAAGTCCGCCGGCAGGCGGCGCAGATGCTGGCGGACGGAGTGAGCGCCGCGCAGATCGCCGTGGTCCTGGAGATCTCGACGAAGTCGGCATACGCGTGGCGGCGTGCCTGGCTCGCCGGCGGGGAACAGGCCTTGGCCTCGAAAGGCACGCCCGGGCCCGCGCCGGCCTTGTCCGGCATCCAGGTTCAGAAACTGATCGCGACACTCAACCAGGGCCCAGCCGCGGCGGGCTGGGCCGAGGACCAGCGATGGACCCTGGCCCGGGTCCAGACGGTGATCGGCCGGATGTTCCACCTCACGCTCAGCGTCCCCACCGTGTGGCAGGTGCTGCGCCGGGCCGGGTTCACTCCGCAACAACCGATCAGCCGGGCCGCCGAACGCGACGAATCGGCCATCGCCCACTGGCGGCGCCATCAATGGCCCGCGGTAAAAGAGTCGCGCGCAGGCTGGACGCGTGGATCTGCTTCGCCGATGAGTCGGGCCTGACGCTGCGACCAGCCAGGGCCCGCACCTGGGCCCCGCGAGGACACACACCGATCGTGAAAGTCACCGGCCGCGGCGGCCGCAAACTCTCGGTCGCCGGGATCGTCGCCTACCGCACCGGCCACCGGCCCCGCATCATCTACCGCACCATGCTCCACCGAGGACGCAAAGGCGAACCGAGAGGTTTCGCCGAACCCCACTTCACCGCCCTGATCGACGCCGCCCACCAGCATCTGGGCGGCCCGATCGTGCTCGTCTGGGACGGCCTGCCCGCCCACCGCTCCAAGAAGATGCGGGCCCTGATCGCCGCCCGGCCCTGGCTACGCGTCTATCAGCTCCCCGGCTACGCCCCGGAACTCAACCCCGTCGAGAACATGTGGTCCAGCCTGAAACGCGGCCTGGCCAACCTCGCCCACGGCACCATCAACGACCTGCTCCGCACCACCAAGAAGCGACTCAAAGCCATGCAATACCGGCCCGCTCTCGCCACCGGCTTCCTCGGCAGCAGCGGCCTCAAACCACCCTGACCCTGACCCC
>NZ_LLZH01000119.1:0-1072 GCF_001509495.1 Actinoplanes awajinensis subsp. mycoplanecinus
ACGGGCCGACTGCCGAACCGTTGCCCGCTGGGTGCGGGACTTCGGGTTGTGCAGGTCGGCGAACTGGTCAGGGGTGAGTCGGGCTACCGCGTCCTGGTCCTCGCCACGCCGCCGCAGCAGCAGCGGACGCACGGTGGCGTTCGTGGGGCAGTCGAAGACGTTGTCGGGGTACGGGTAGCCGCAGCCGGGACACCGCGAAGGCATCGGGCTACCGGGATGGTGATCGGCGAACACCTGCGTCAGGGTCGCCACGGACACGCTCAAGCCCGCATGCAACAGCCGGGAGTCGAGGGCGTGCCGGTCGGACTTGTCGCCGTAACGCTGCTGCGCTGCCTGCCGGGAAACACCCAGCCGACCGGCGATCTCGTCCCACGAGTACGAATACGGTTTGGCCCGCAGACCGGCGACGGCCAGACGCAGCATCGCGTCGACCTCGGTCGCCAGCGTGACCATCGAGGCCAGGGCCTCCACGTCGCCGGCTGCGACCCGTCGGGCGTAGGCCCGCAGGATCCGCCGCGCGAACGCGTCGAACTGCGCCGTCTCCACGTGCCGCTGGGCACGCTTACGCGGCCTGGGCGTCAAGCCGGGCTTGACGGTGTTCTTGCCCATGCGACGTCACCACCCCTCGGTGGTGCGGTAGTGCCATTCGTCGTCGCAGTACTGGACTTCGTCTCGGTCGCGGAGGACCCCAGCAATCTCGGGATCGGTACTACGACAGATCGGGCACTTCGATCGAACGTCGCTGCTCTGGGCGACGACGTCTTCGTCAGCGCTCGCAGCCTCCGCAGCGAGACGGTCGGCCTCGGCAAGGGCGGCACACGAGATCCAGGTGTCGGCGCTGTAGGTGCAATACGGGTAGCCGTCCGGCTCCCCGCAGAGCAGACAGTCCTTGCCGCTGGTGGGCTCGGCCTTGTGCTCCAGTGCGCAGCGCACGCACTCGAAGCCGGTGTTGCAGAAGCACGCAGTCTGGCAATTCAGGCAGCCCGCGTCCGTTCCCGGAACGTGGGTGCCGTTGGCGTGCTGCAGCTGCAGCGCGTCCTGGATCTGTTCCGCAGGAGTCGACGCGGCCCGG
>NZ_LLZH01000120.1:0-1060 GCF_001509495.1 Actinoplanes awajinensis subsp. mycoplanecinus
CGTCTCGGGTGACCAGGTGGCGGGGGTGGCGACTCCCTTGGGTGCGACGAAGGAGTGAGCGACGTTCGCGGCGATCGAGACCGATCCGCCGAGGACTGCGCCGGTGTATGCCCAGGCACGTCCGCTCACGCGGGTGCTCATCGCTGCTCCCGGGATCGGGGCACCGTGACGGTGCGTAGCAGCGAGAAGCCCAGGATCTTCGCATGGGTGTAGCCCTGAGCGCGGAGAGATTCCTCCACCTCCAGGACCTGATCCATGCTGGTCAGTTCGCAGGTCAGGCCGAACTCGCCGTTGCCGAAGAACGCCCCGCCGTCGCGCATCGCGTGGAACGCGATGAAGTAGACGTAAGGGTGCTGTGCGTCGCCGACGGGTGTGGCACCGCTGCCGTAGCGGCGGTTGATGTTCCTGCGGTGGTGTTGGTTGTGGGTCATGGCCGGTCCTCCCGTCAGTCCAGAGCCGAGAGGAACGCGGTCAGCGCGGCGCAGCCGAGGGCGGCACCGAGCAGATCGACGGCCAGCCGTACCCGCAGGTACTTGCGGCGGGCGGACCGGGCCAGCAGCCACAGATGCGCGGCTTCTTCGCCGTCGTGGGCTGCCGGGTCGAGGGTGGGCACTTGGGTGACCAGGTGCTCGTGCAGGGCTTCGGCGGAGGGCGCGGAGGCCCAGCGCATGAAGCCGTAGTTGCCGCCGAGCGCGGGCCGGATGGCCACACCCAGCAGGACGATCGCCGTACCGATCAGGGCGGCGGTCACGACAGCAGTCACCATCGAGAAACCGTGCAGATGGGCCTTGCCCACTAGCGCGGCTCCACCGGTCAGTGCCGCGAGGGCCAGACCGGTCAAGATCGATGCTTTGGTGTCAACGCGGGAGATCTGGGCGTTCACCTCGGCAGTCGCCGGTCCGATGATGAAGCTGTGGGTGATGTCGATGTCGTCGAGGTAGTTGTCGGGGCTCATCGCGTCTGCCCTCCGACGGCGTCGTTGTCGTCGAAGCGGGAGAACGCCAGGATCTTCGGGGCCGTGACCTGGTAGGCCAGGGCCTCGGTCAGGATCTCGATGTCC